>JBBSGY010000116.1:0-7463 GCA_038253645.1 Acidimicrobiales bacterium | reverse complement strand
CGAGATCAAGTCGGTGCGAGAAGACGTCGCAACTCTCTGCGCCAAGTTCACCCCTTACCCGACGAATTAGTTGACGCTTTCAAGCTCAGCACGATGTTGCATACGAGGCCCTTATGGGGCCGCTTGTGCAACATCCGCGAGAGCGGTGTATAGGCGTGGCTGGGTGTAGTGGGCGGATACGCGGTTGTCTTTCTGACGGCGGCCCTCACTACTTACGCGCTTACGTTTCCGGTTCGGCGTCTCGCAATCAAGATCGGCGCGATCGTCGTGCCCGATGAGCGCCGCGTACATGAAAGGCCGACGCCGACAATCGGTGGTGCGGCTATGTACGCAGGTTTCATCGTTGCGCTGGTGATGGCATCGTTCATTCCACAATTCAAATCAGTGTTCGACGATTCAACCGAGACGTACGGCGTTGCGCTCGCTGCGACAATCATGTTTGTGGTTCACCTCATCGACGACCGTCGTGGACTTTCCGCGCCCGCAAAGATCGCGGGCATGGTCCTTGCCGGTACTTCAATGTCACACCTCGGTGTCACGTTGTTGCTGTTCAAAGTTCCTTTCGATGGAACGTGGGTTTTGTCGCCCGACCTTGCGCCGCTCGCAACGGTCCTCTGGGTCATCATCATTGCGAATGCAATCAACCTCATTGACGGGCTTGACGGCTTGGCTGCCGGCATAGTCGGCATTGCTGCGCTTGCGTTCTTTCTATACGGCGATCGATTGTTCAAAGCCGGCATAGTCGGCCCCGAAAACGCCGGCCCGCTGGTCGCCGTGATCGCGTGCGGAATCTGCGTCGGCTTCTTGCCGCACAATTTTCATCCGGCACGCATTTTCATGGGCGACTCCGGTGCGATGTTGCTGGGCCTCTTGCTCGCCGCCTCCACGCTTCTGGTCAGCGGACGAACCGACGACCCGTTCAGCGGCCGTACGTTCTTCTTCTTTGCTCCGATCCTGATTCCGTTCGTGATTCTGGGCGTTCCGGTGTTCGACACCCTGTTCGCGATCTTCAGGCGCGCGAAATCCCGCAAAGGACTTGCAACTGCGGACAAAGCGCACTTGCATCACAGGCTTATGCGACTTGGTCACGGACAGCGACGCTCCGTTCTCATTTTGTGGGCATGGACTGCGATCCTTGCGGGGGTCGTTTTGTTACCCACGTATACGAAGGAGGGAAACGCGATAATTCCGTTCATGGTCCTTGCGCTTGCAGTCGGTCTGTACACGGTGTTTCATCCCGAGGTTCGACGCCGGGGCAAGCACGTGCCCGAGTTGGAGGTGGAGGGGGAGTAGTCATGAATCGCGAGGCCATGACCCGGGCAGTCATCGTGTCCACAACCGCGTCAATACTCGGTGCACCGGCGATCGTTACGGTGGGCCGATCGTTCGGCGGACCGGTTCATCCGGGCGCGATTCTCGTTGGTGCCCTGCTTTCGACTGTCTTTTTTGTCATCTCCGGAGCCATGGCGGTCGTCACCTGGGAGCGAACCGCGTTGAAGAAACCGCTGCTCACGTCCTATGGCATAAAGATCGTTCTGCTGCTCGTGGTCGGTATATTTCTTTCGAAGACCGAAATCGATCGAGGAGCCTTTGCCGCCGGTGCCGTGGCGTCAGCGGTGACCTACCTGTTCGTCCAGGTGATAGTGCTGTCGAAGCGTTCGTTTGGCGCCGCCGGCCGACGAGCCGGATAGAGAAACGGTGCTAAGGTCCTGGTGCCCATGGGGGAGCAATCCGATGGCCGAGAGCCAATCTCAGAAGCCCAGCCGGCTTCGGAGTTCGGTGCAGCATGGACGGTTGTCGGCATCTTGTTATCGGGGATGCTCACCTGGGGTGGCATCGGCTGGCTCGTCGATCAGTGGTTGAACACGGGGTTTCTGCTCCCAACCGGTCTGATCCTCGGCAGTGCCGCTGGCTTCTATCTCGCTTACAAGCGTCTTCTCGGCGCAAGTGGGCAAAGTACCGGATCGACGAAACCTGACGGAGACGAGTGACACCGCCAACGCCGACCCCTCTTGGCTTAATAACCGGCGCAGCCCGCGAGGGCTTCATAGCGCCAGGCGCAGAAGACTTTTACTGGCAGCCCATTTGGCATCTTCAACTTTTTGGGCTCGACATCAGCATCAACAGAACAGTTCTGCTCACGTTCCTCGGAACGGCGATCGTGCTGGGTCTTTTCTTGATTGCCTTCCGCAAGCCCAAGCTCGTCCCAAGGGGCATCCAAAATCTCATGGAAGCCGGCGTCGACTTCGTCCGTGATCAGATCATCCTGCCGGTCATGGGCCGCGACGGTCTCGTCTACCTGCCGTATTTCACGACGCTGTTTTTCTTCATTTTCATGCTCAACGCGTTCGAGGTCATTCCCGGCGCCAACTTCCCGCCGACCTCGCGTTTCGGCATTCCGCTTGTTCTCGCGCTGATTTCGTTCGTGCTTTTTGCATACACCGGCGTCAAGGAGCAAGGCGTCGGCCACTATGTCAAAGGCGTTCTCTTCCCGCCGGGCGTGCCATTACCGCTGTACATAATTCTCACCCCGGTTGAACTCGTTTCGACTTTTGTCGTCCGCCCGTTCTCCCTCGCTGTTCGACTCATGGCGAACATGGTCGCCGGCCACTTGCTGTTGACCGTTTTGTTTCTGGGCACTGCATATCTGCTCGGTGGTGGCGTCACCATCCCGTTCGGAATCCTGTCCGGGCTGGTTTCGGTCGTCATGGTCGGTTTCGAAATCTTTGTCGCCGCACTGCAGGCTTTCATATTTGTAATGCTCACCGCGGTTTACATCGCTGGCTCTAAAGAAGCAGCTCACTGATGACGGAGTCATTCTCACAAATAATGCATTCTCACAAATGGAGGAATACAACTAATGGTTGACCTTGCAGTCGTACTTGCAGCAAAAGACGCTCTGTCCGGTAACGCGAACGTCATGGGTTACGGGCTCGCGGCAATCGGACCGGGCATCGGTCTCGGCATCGTCATCGGTAAGACGATCGAAGGCATCGGCCGTCAGCCCGAAGCTTCGAACGCGCTTCGCCCGCTGATGTTCCTTGGTATCGGCTTCGTTGAAATCTTGGCGTTGCTCGGCTTCGTTCTCGCATTCATCACCAAGTAAATGAACTTGTTGCTGGCTGCGGCGACCGAATCAACTGACGCGCATTCGAACCCGCTTATTCCGGAAAGCAATGAGCTCTTCTGGGGCGCGATTTCGTTTGTTGTGTTGTTTGTTCTGCTGTCGAAGTTTGTCTTCCCATCTCTTCGTAAAACGCTTGCCGAGCGCACGGAAAAGATCGAAGGCAATCTCGAACGAGCTCAAAAAGAGTTCGACAAGGCGCAGGCGTTGCTTGTCGAGTATGAAAAGAAGTTGGCTGAGGCACAAACCGAGGCACAACGTGTGGTGGCTCAGGCCCATGCAAACGCGAACCAACTCGAGATTCAGTTGCGTGCAAAAGCTGAAGACGAAGCAAGGCGAATCGTCGAACGTGCCCGCCAAGAGATTCAAAACGAGCGCGACCGCGCAATCACAGAATTGCGTAGCGAAGTCGGTGCAATTGCAATCGACCTCGCGTCGCGCGTCGTAGGTGAATCACTCGATAGTGACCGTCACATGCGTCTCGTCGATCAATACGTCGCCGACTTGCAGAGCAGTAACTGATGTCAGAGCAAGTGTTTCGTGGTTTGTCAGGCCTGACCCGAGTCGTCGCAAGCTCGCACCGTCTCGACCGGGCGCTTTCCGCCGCCGATGTTCCGGCAGTTGCAAAGCGAGCGTTACTTGACGACCTAACGAAGCACGCGCTCGAACCCGCCGCACTCAACGCTGCCGTGGAAGCGATTACCTCCAGATCACTTTCGCGAACGGAGCATTCCCAGGCAGCTGAAGCACTGGCTCGAGCGGCTGTCGATGCTGCGTTCGAGTCGGCCGACCCCTTGCCCGTTGAATCCTCATTGCATGCCATTTCGGCTCTGATCGACCACAACGGCGAACTCCGCCAAGCGCTCTCCGACTTTGCGGTTGACGACGATGCGAAGTCTGCATTGCTGGCAGAGCTTCTCAACGGTAAGGCAGATCCGGTCGCAATCGAACTCGTGTGCACGTTCATCTTTTTGGATCACGGTCGTCGAGTTGTACGTCGCGCGAGAGAAGCTGCAAAACTCGCAGCTAAGCGCCGCAACGCCTTGATGGTCGATGTCACAACCGCAATCGAGCTCGATGAGGGCGGCCGTAACGCAATTACGGCTGCTCTTGAAACCAATTACCGACGTTCTGTTGAGGCACGCTTTGCAGTTGACCCTGCAGTGATCGGCTCGGTTGTCGTCAGTGTCAATGACGAAGTGCTCGATGGCAGTGTTCGCCACCGCCTGGACCAAGCGCGCAAGGCGCTTATCTCATGAAATCTCACAACTCATGAAATCTCACAACAAAGGAACATCACGATGACCGATCTTTCGATCAGTCCGGAACACATTTCCGGCGCGCTGCGCCGTCATGTCGAGTCGTTCACTCCATCAGTTACGCGCGAAGAAATTGGTCGTGTAACCGAGACCGGTGACGGCATTGCACAAGTCGAAGGCATGCCGGGCGCTATGACAAACGAGCTGCTCGAATTTCCCAACGGCGACCTTGGCATTGCCCTCAACCTTGATGAGCGTCGGATCGGTGTCGTCATCTTGGGCGATCCCGCCGGCGTCGAGGAAGGCGCAGAAGTGCGTCACACGGGACGAGTTTTGTCGATGCCGGTCGGTGACGGCTTTCTTGGACGCGTGGTTGACCCGCTCGGCCGTCCGATCGACGGTCGTGGCGAAATTCAGGCTGAAGCAACACGTGTTCTCGAATTGCAGGCGCCGTCGGTTGTCGAGCGCCAGGAAGTTCGCGAGCCACTGCAAACCGGTGTCAAGGCCATCGACGCGATGACCAACATCGGTCGTGGTCAGCGCCAGTTGATTATCGGCGACCGCCAGACCGGCAAGACCGCAGTAGCGCTCGACGCAATTGTTGCGCAGCGTGAGAACTGGGGAACCGACAAGCAAGTCAAGTGCATCTACGTTGCGATTGGTCTGAAGCAGACGACAGTTGTCGAGGTCTACAACGCGCTCGAAGCGCGGGGCGCAATGGAGTACACGACGATCGTCTCTGCGCCCGCCGCATACCCGGCTTCGTTCAAATACATCGCTCCCTATGCAGGTTCCGCGCTCGGACAGCATTGGATGTACAAGGGCGAGCACGCGCTCATAGTCTTCGATGACCTGTCCAAACAAGCTGACGCATATCGCGAAATCTCCCTTCTGCTTCGCCGTCCCGCAGGTCGTGAGGCCTATCCGGGCGATGTTTTTTATTTGCACTCGCGTCTTCTTGAAAGATGTGCGAAGTTGAGCAATGAGCTCGGAGCCGGTTCTCTCACCGGTCTTCCGATCATCGAAACAAAAGGTGGCGACATCTCCGCCTACATCCCGACCAACGTCATCTCGATTACCGACGGTCAGATCTTCCTCGATACCGACCTCTTCAACAGCGGTGTTCGTCCGGCGATAAACGTGGGAACGTCGGTTTCACGAGTAGGTGGTTCGGCGCAGGTGAAGGCGATGAAAAAAGTCGCCGGATCGTTGCGCATCGACCTCGCGCAGTATCGCGACCTCGAAGCATTCGCACTGTTTGCGTCCGACCTCGACAAGGCATCGCGTCAACAGCTCGATCGCGGTGCGCGCCTTGTCGAGATGCTGAAGCAGACGCAGTTTAATCCCATGCCGGTGTATAAGCAGATCGTTGTTATCTGGACTGCAGGTAACGGATTTTTCGATCCGATTCCCGTTGCCGACGTGAAGCGTTTCGAGTCCGAGCTGCTGACACATATGGAACTCAATCATCCGGAAACGTTCAATACGCTTCGCGACACGGGAGAGCTGTCGAAGGAGACCGAGGACAAATTGCGGTCAGCTGTCGAAGCCTTTGCGAAGAACTTCAAGCCGACCTCAGGCGCGCGGGGCGTCGTAGACACCGGCGCGACCGGCGATGTCGACCCTGAGCAAGAAGAGATCAAGCGCAAGCGTCCGCCGACACCTGAAGAGTTTCAAAAGAAGGCCGGCCCAGCCGGCCAAGGTTCAACCGGAGCGTCCTAAACAATGGCAGGCAATCTTCGCGACATCAATAGGAAGCGGAAGTCCGCGCAGTCGATCAAGAAGATCACGCGCGCGATGGAGCTGATTGCCGCTTCCCGCGTTGTGAAAGCACAACAACGGATGAAAGCGTCGCGTCCCTATGCTGAAGCAATCACCGCTGCTTTGTCGGAACTTTCGAGCGCAGCCGGCCACGGCTTCGCGCACAGCTATTTGATGCCACGTGAGAATCGCACACGTGCGGCCGTCATTGTCGTCACGTCAGACCGCGGTCTCGCCGGTGCCTACAGCGCATCAGTGCTTCGCCAAGCCGAAGAGCTGTTCAAGCGGCTTGACAACGAAGGCGTTCAGCCAGTTCCTTACGTGACGGGGCGCAAAGGAATCGCTTACTTCAAGTTTCGACGCCGCGAACTTGCATATTCGGCAGCGGGATTTTCTGATACGCCGACGTATGACGACGCAAAAGCAGTTGCTGACGAAGCACTTCAGGCGTACACAACCGGCGACGTGGACGAGATTTACGTAATTTTCACTGACTTTGTTACTGCGCTTACGCAACGTCCGGTAGTGCGACGTCTGCTTCCCCTCGAAGTCGTAGATGTCGACGAACCACAAGAGCCGCGAGGCGCAAGGCCGCTGTACGAATACGAGCCTGATGCGGCGACGGTGCTCGACAAGTTATTGCCGCGATACATCGACGCACGCGTCTTCAACGCATTCTTGGAATCCGCAGCATCGGAGCTTTCTGCTCGCCGTCAGGCAATGAGCACTGCAACCGAAAATGCCGGAGACCTCATTACCGAATACACACGCCAATACAACAGCGCACGCCAGGCAGCGATCACTCAGGAACTCATGGAAGTGGTCGGCGCCGCCGAGTCATTCAAGACGAAGTAAGGGAAAGAAATGGCCAACGGAAGAGTCACACGAGTTATCGGCCCGGTTGTCGACGTCGAGTTTCCACCCGACGCGATCCCCGAGATCCACAACGCGCTCCATGTGGACCGCACACTCGAAGGTGAGACGCGCACGCTCACACTCGAGACCGCACAACATGTCGGTGACGGCGTGGTTCGTGCAATCGCGATGCAGCCGACGGATGGTCTCGTGCGCGGTACATCCGTTATCGACACAGGCGCATCGATTGCCGCCCCAGTCGGCAACCAGGTACTGGGGCACGTTTTTAATGTTCTCGGCCAAGCACTCGACGACCCGAGCTTCAAGGCCGATATCACGTGGCCGATTCACCGTCATGCGCCTCCATTCGACCAACTCGAGTCGAAAACCGAGCTTTTTGAAACAGGCATCAAGGTCATCGACCTTCTTATTCCGTATGTGCGAGGCGGAAAGATCGGCCTGTT
>JBBSGY010000115.1:0-7477 GCA_038253645.1 Acidimicrobiales bacterium | reverse complement strand
GTTCCGAATCCAACTTGGGGTTGCGATCGTAACGACGGTGCTTTGTATCACCGCAATGACGTCGATACTCAACTGGTCGGCGAAGTTTGATCAGCACGACTTGGTTACGCCAAAGGTCGACGGAGTTGCGAAAGATCTTCGCGCGCACGGTCGGACGACAGCATTCTCTGACTATTGGCTTGCATACCCGGTCGCGTTCGAAACAAAGGAGCGCGTTTTGTTGTCTCCGATTTCAGGCAATCGCAACACAGAGATGCGTGATGCAGTGCGCGCAAGTTCAGCACCCGCTTTTTTGTTCTTCGAGGACTCAGCCGAGTGGCGCACTCTGACGCAATGGCTCCGTGATCACCACGTGACCTACGAGCAAATCGTCATCGATCGCGAGGTTGTCGTCTATCCGAGCAAGAAGGTGTTGCCCGAAGAAGTAGTTCCAGCGTGGAACTGACTAGCTCATCACGAAGTCGGTGAAGTAGACCCCGACGATGTCGCCTTCGTAGATGTGTTTGATCTGCTCGCTGAGAACGTCTTTCGCGTGTGCACGCCCGCCAGGCTTCGACAGCTCGTCGAAAGAAGAGTCTCCGAGAACCCGAATTGCTTCATCGAGCGCCTTGGCTTCTTCCCCTTCGAGAGGCGATGACGTGCCCCCGGCTGAAGGTTTATTAGCGCCAGCGGCGGCGAGAGCCGTCGCGAGGTGTTTGTGCTGGGGCTTCGCAACGGTCTGTAGTGCCATTCCGACCTTCAAGACGTGGCCGTCGTTGAGGTTGAGGGTGATCGGATCAAGGCGCACGATACTGCCGAGAGCGACAGTCGTCGGCGTATGCGGGGCCGTTGCAGATGCCTTCGGTTTGCTGCCGGTCATGAAGAAGTAACCACCGCCGCCCAGGCCTGCGAGCAGCACGACGAGCGGAATGATCAAAGCCTTTTTTCCGCGCTTTGGCTTCTCTTCGACCTCTTCGATTTCTTCGGCCATTTCAGTGCGCCCCTTACTTATCTGCCACAGACTTATCTGCGGCAGGAAGATCGATTTGTGGCTTCGGCGGTAATGTCGGTACTTCGGGTGTGTCCGTCGGTGCCGCCGCTGTCGGTGCATTCTGGGTATCGATCGTCGGCGCTGAGTCATTCGTGAGCGCGTGGATCACTACTTCGACCCGCCTGTTTTGCGCCCGGTGTTCAGAGCTGTTGTTTGGAACCACGGGACGCTGGTCGGCGTAACCCGCGGCACCCAACCTTGACGCCGGTACACCCTCCCGATCGGTCAGATATCGCAGGACTGAAGTCGCTCGGGTGGTCGAAAGTTCCCAGTTTGTCGGAAACTGGGCTGAATTGATCGGCTGATCATCTGTGTGGCCCTCGATGGCGACCTGGTTGGGCAGATGGCTGATCGGAGGCCCGAGCGCATCGAGCACGACGGCTCCCTGCGGCTTGACGGCGGCCTTGCCGGAGTCAAAGAGAACGCGGTCTGTGACGATGCTGACGACGAGGCCTTTCGGCTCTTTGCGGAACCGGACGGAGTCGCCCATGCCGTGCGCGTCGAGCGACGCCTGAATTTCCTGCTTTACCTGCTCGAGGTTGTCGGAGTCCTGTTTTGCCGCCGCGGCCTTTTGGTGCTCGCGCCGGAGTGCTTCAGTTCCCTGGTTCGAGTTCGGTACAACGGGCATCGAGATCTTGGGTGACATCGACGCGTTCGCCGCCGAATCCAACTTCTCAGGAGTCCCGCCTTTCACAATGCCCTGGTTACCGTCCAGCACCGAGTGCTGCGGATTGTTTTGACCGGTAAAGCTACTCGCAAGTGCCGCGAACTTTTGTTCGTCGACGCTTGCCATCGAAAACAGCACGATGAACAGCGCCATCAACAACGTGACCATGTCTGCGTAGCTGACTAGCCAACGCTCGTGATTCTCGTGTTCCTCTTCTTCGTGCTTCTTCTTGCGTGTCATGGCACTACGCATCCTTGTCGTCGGGCTTGCTGTCCGACTCGCCAAGCAATGCGCTCAGCTTTTGCTGAATGACACGTGGGTTCGATCCTGCTTGAATCGAAAGAACGCCTTCAACGATTAGTTCCATGTGGTGTGCTTGCATTTCAGCTTGACGCTTGATCTTTCCAGCGAGCGGCAGATACACGGTGTTTGCAGAACCGATACCCATCAACGTCGCGGTAAATGCCGATGAGATCGAAGGACCGAGGCTTCCCGGGTCACTCAAGTTGTGCAGAACATGAATCAAAGAGATGCACGTGCCCATGACACCGACAGTTGGTGCGAATCCACCGGCAGCTGTGTAAAAAGCCGCAGGAACCTTGATAGATGACTTTTTTGCGGAAACCTCCGCCTCGAGGATCTCACGCAGTTGCTCTGGGTCGGTGCCGTCAATTGCCATCTCGATGCCCTTGCGAAGGAACGGGTCGTCCACTTCTTTCACGGACTCTTCGAGCGCGAGCAGGCCTTCACGACGTGCGCGCTCGGCGAACTTCACCAACATCTCGATCGACTCTGAGCCGTCTTGTTTCTTGGTCAGGAATGCGGACTTGGTGGCAGCGATGATCTTCTTGATGTCGCCCATGTAACCGGTGGCGAGAGAGACACCGATGGTTGTCGGGACGACGATGATGATCGCGCCCGGAATCAAGAGCGCGACGGGTGAAACACCCTCGATCGTCATTCCAATCAGGATGCTCGCGAACGCGATGATCAGACCTACAAGGGTCGCGAGATCCACGGGTTTAACCCTCGGACTTCCAAGAGTGATGATCTCCGTCTAGGAGCCCGCCGTCATCATCTGTACGAATAATTCGAAGGTTTGGTTCCGCGGCGACCTCTTCTTCGAGACGCTGTGCAAGAACGACAACTGACGCACGAAACTCACGAATGCGCTCGATGATCTGCTCGACTGATTCGCGCACGACGTACTTCGTTCCGTCGACGAGCGTAAGTACAGTGTCGGGCGTCGCTTCGGCGCGCTCGATCATGTCGCAGTTGATTGCCAACGGGGGGCCGTTGAGCCTTGTAACGACGATCATTTCAGTTCTCCATCCGTGGGACTGCGCTGGGGGGCTGGGCCATTCCGTTGGCCTCTATGGGAAGTATCGGTAGGTCAAAGGGCCTCTTGAACCTTTGACCACGGAAAGTGATAAATTGCCCGAAGTAATCCAGCATTTCGGGAAATGATGAAGGCCCGGAGGCTTACGCCGACCGGGCCCTCGAGTCCACGGGTCCCCCCATGGTGCCTTGGACGGGCGTACCCGCCATCGGCCGTCGCATGCGAGCGAACAGAAGAGGTATCGACCAATTGCGCCCCAACCTTGAGCCCAAATCCGGAAACCCACTTCCCAATCCCGATTGCGCCGTAGCCACGGTTAGCAGCCCGACTTTACGAAGATGTTGTCGGGCTGAGGTCGTCGGGATAGCTCGCACGTCTCCATCTCTTGAGAGCCGAGAAAGCGTCCGGTTTGGATCAACGCGGACCGCTTCTGGAATCTGACCGGTTATCCGTCTGTTTCGTAAGCCGGGAAAACTGGCACCAAGGTATCGGGATATCGCTCGGCAAACGCATCATGTATCGAAGCCGCCCAGTGGGATGTCGCCGGTAACGCATCCGTTAGGCCCGCAAGCCATTCGATGCGCAATCGAAAGTGTTGGCGAGCTGAGAGCGTCGAATAGTTCGGCCCGCCCTTCCATGGAGGATTTGCACTCACTTCCAATGATGATCGCGTCAGGCCGGGGAGCGTGGTGACCAGTCCGGTTAGCGCGACCTCGCGACGGAACGCGTCGGATCTTCCTTGGGAAAACTTCTCGCAATAGGCATCGTACGTCGCTTCTTGTATTTCTGGCGGCAAACGTGCAACGCACCAACAGGTGCTGAATGGCGTCAAGCAGTATGAAGCGTCGATCGCTGTATTGGCCCAACCTGACCACTCGAAATCGAAAAGTTTGACTTTTCCCTCCACAATGCGGTTGTTGTCGGCGCAAGCGGCATCCCCGACGGCTACGGAATGTGACGACGCTGCCGTTGGATCGTTGCTGAGCGCAAAGGATTCGTCTACTTCTGTTCGCATCCGCGAAGAAATCGGAACGTTCCAACTCTCCGCTACGACGTCCAAACCGGACGCGTCGATGTCCAAGGCCATACGGGGAATGCGTCGTTGGTTATCAAGCCCTGAAGTGACCGCCGCGATTGTGCCGAGCGATCTAGCCCATTGGGCAAGAGCATTGGTCGCGGCTTGAGGATCGTTACCGCGCAACCGATCTGCAACCGAACTGCCGTCGCCAAGGTCTTCAATCACGAGAACCTCGCTGGAAGCGTCGAGCAATTGCGGTGACACTTCATTTGGCAAAGCCGCGAGAACCGCTCGTTCAACGAAGCGAGCCGATTGCTTCTCATGGTTCTTCACGATTGCCGTTGTCGAGCCAGTGCGAACTCGCAGGACGCGTGAGCGCTGACTAAAGGAGGCATCTGAAATCAGCTCCACATCTTCAAGCAACCCGCGTGCTGCTTCCAGGGTCTTCTCGATAGACGGACGCATTGGCGCACGATAATGGACAGATGAATAGACGGATCAGGACTCGGCTAGTTGCGGATTTACTTGCCGCCGGTAGCGTCGAACTGTAGGTGTGAGTTCATTCGAGCGACGTTGACATCTCCAAATCCACTTCGACAACCGGCGCCGGCTCGGATTGAGCGCGCCCCTCGCATCGCTGAACTGTTAACGGCCGCTGCGGAGGCCCGAACAACACAATGGGCTACAGCGCTCGTGCTGAACAGCCATTGTCTCCAAAAGGCTTTCGATCCGAGGCGCGCCAGGTGGTCGGAGACGGACGACGCGTTGCGCACTCGCCCGCGCAAAAACCCGCGAAATAGCCGTGGAATGTCGTAGGCCGGTCACCACCGAACGTTCCTGGATCTCGGATGGGCGCCGGGCGCCGAGAAGTTCTGAATGTCACACCGCAACGACATACTTGATTGCACATGGCAGACGAGCAATGGGACATCGAGTTCTACGCGGATATGCACGGGCGCGAGCCGTGCCTGGAGTGGATGACCTAGAAACTGTCACCGCAGAAACGCATCGCCTGGAAACCGCGATTGAATTTGTGCTCGCAGAACGAGGTACTGCCGTAGTCGAGACGGAATATGGCAAAGCTCTTGGTGGCGGTCTCTACGAGTTCCGGTTGAGGTGGTCGGCAGCTGAGGTCCATCACAAAGTCACGGGCATCTCACCCGAACGAGCATCGAGGTCCGAGAGCATTCTCTTGCGGGTGTTCTTTTGCACTTCGGGTCGCAAGATCATCCTGCTGCTGAGTGGCTATGACAAGGGCAAAGGTCCAAGCGGAAAGCGCCAAGACAAGGAGATCGACAAAGCTCGCAAGCTGCTTTCTGCTCACCGAGAAGCTGAACGCCGAGGTGGTTGACCGACTTGACATTAGTATGTGTCAAGTCACATACTAATGTGACCGATAGAGATCCAGAGGAGGAGTGATGGGCGCCAAGTTCAAGGACTATCTGGCCGAATCCAAGGCGGCCGACACTCTCGAAGATGCCGCCGAGCGCACGCTGTTCGCCGCCGCCATCGGTCTTGGCCTCCAGTTTCGTGATGCTCGTGCCCAGCGTGGGCTGACGCAAGTGGAATTGGCTCGACTCAGCGGTATCCCACAGGCCGACATCAGCCGCATCGAGCGAGGGGCAGGGAATCCCACCGAGACAACTTTGCAACGCCTCGCCGTTGCGCTTGGCTATCGAGTTGGGTTGATCACGGCAGGAGCCGCGTAAGTCGGCACTATTTACGTCGTCTCTTTTGGCTGGCACGGATTACAGGAGTTGATGGAGGACCGGGGCTGGATTATTCCGCCTTATGCGACATTGGTCGGGCTAGACAAGCAGGATGAACGACGGGGACCGACGGATCTCGGTCAAGGATCTCGCGAGTTGGGTACCGCCTGGTCTGGCGATACCGGTGCGGGTGTCGTTCAGCCCGAACGGCCGGTGGATCGCGTGGCTGCGGAGCCCCGAACGCGATACCAATCGGAGCCTCTTTCTGCACGAAGTCGAAACACGAAAGACGCAGGAACTCAGTTCACCCGCGCCCGAAGTCGATGAGTCGACGCTCAGCCAGGCGGAAAAACTCCGGCGTCAACGCACCCGCGACTTGAGCCACGGCGTCGCGACGTACTACTGGAGCCGTCAAGACAAGCTGATCGTCCCGACGACGCACGGGGTTTGGGCGTACGACCCGCAGACTGAAGCATGGGCAAGTCTGCTCGATCTCGACACCGCGGCAATTATCGATCCGCAGTTGTCGCCGGACGGAACGCATCTCGCGTGGGTTCAAGACAATGAGTTGGTGATCTCCAATCTGGTCACGGGCAATGTGACCCCGATGACCGAGCACATCGGTGACGGTGTCACGCACGGCGTTGCTGACTTCCTTGCACAAGAAGAAATGCACCGCATGCATGGCTTCTGGTGGTCACCCGATAGCAAGAAGATCGCGTACACCGAAGTCGACGAACGCGCAGTTCCACTCTTTTGCATTCCGCATACGAGCGGTGATCCGTACGAGATCGAAGAACAGCGCTTTCCGTTCGCAGGAGGTCCAAATCCAACAACTCGTGTATTCGTAGCCGGTCTTGACGGTAGAGACCATGTTGAGCTCGACACGGGTGGCGCCGAGTATGTAACGAATGTCTATTGGTCAGGTGACGAGTCGATTATCACCGAAACAATGGGCCGTTCGCAGTCTTCAGTTGATTTGGCGCGGCATAACATCGAGACCGGCGCGCGCACGCACTTGTTGACCGACACAAGCGAGCATTGGGTGAATCTTCATCCGTTCTTTCATTCGCTCGAGAGCGGAAGTTTTCTATGGGCTTCCGAACGCACCGGATATATGCATCTCGAAGTGCGAAACGCAGATGGATCGCTGAAGACTGTTTTGACTGAAGGCGACTGGGTTGTGCTCGATGTACACGAGGTTGATGAATCCGCCGGCAAGGTGTGGTTCAGCGCTAACGAACGTGGCATCACACAACGCCACCCGTATGAAGTGTCACTCAATGGTGGATCGTTGAAATTGCTCGCCGGCGAGGGCGGCACTCACCGCATAGTGATGGATCCGCACCGTCGCTATTTCATATAAACGCACGACGACGTTTCAAATGAGCCGGAACAGACACTTAGGCGACTCGACAATCATGAGATCGAGCGCAAGTTGTTCAAAGACATGGACCCTCGCGTTCACGCACTGGGCCTCGAACCGGCGGTGCTGCGGACCATTACAACGAGTGATGGCGAGACACTGCATGTGAGTGTTCAGGTTCCCGAAGGCACAGGTCCGTTTCCGACGCTCGTACATGTCTACGGCGGTCCTAACATGGAAACTCCGCGGGTACGCGACACATATGCAATGACTGCGGAACTCGAGTTTCAGTACTTGCGGGAACGTGGAGTATGCATAGTGCGTGTTGACAACCGTGGAATGGCTGCG
>JBBSGY010000114.1:0-7477 GCA_038253645.1 Acidimicrobiales bacterium | reverse complement strand
TTGGTCGACCCGGCCAGTGGTTGCAGTCGCTCGGGAATCACGCTCGCAAACTACCGTGATGGAGCAATGACCTCCGTCGCCTCAATTTTGTCGCGCATCCGCCGTGCGCTGGTGGCGACCTTGTTCTGTTCACTGGTCATGCCTGTGTCAGCGAGCGCCCAGCAGCCGGCGCTCACTCCTTCGATCAACCTCATCGATCAAACTGACTGGGTAACCGGCGGCGCGCCGTTCAGCCTCGCCGTACGAATAGACGGCACGGTTGCGGCCGATCAAACGGAGCTCGTAGTTACCGTCTTCGACTCACTGCAGAACCGGACACAGTTTCAACAGACCCTTCAGGACAAGGGATACGGATCGTCGGTAATTCTCGACCGCCGGCCGCTCGACGAAGTTCTCGGACCCGATGGCATCGTCCGTCTCGAACTACCTGTTCAGGACGCTAAACAGCGTCGCTATTACCTCAAAAATGCCGGCGTCTATCCGGTGAAAGTCGAACTTCGCTCGACCGGAAGCGCGCAATCCCTCGACAAGTTCACAACGCACCTGATCAACGTGCCGAATCCGCCGCCCACAAACCGACTACAAGTGGCACCGATCATTCCCGTGCGCTCTCCTTACACCGACATTGCGAGAGACCCGCTCGCTTTGCCTGACGCGGGCGCTTCGATCAAGGCGGTGACAACAGCCATGTCCCTGTATCCGAACACGCCATTTGCGTTGGACATTTCACCGGAAACGATCGAGCGAGCAAAGGAGAATTCTGCAGCCGGTGAAGCGCTCAATTCACTAGTTGCCGCGCGCACCACGCAGCCCGTGCTCGGAACATCGTGGGTGCCACTTTCGACACCGATGTTCACGCCGGAGCTATCGGGTGAACGCAACCGCCAATTCGAACGCGCAACCAATGTACTGACAGAGCGATTCGGCGCAATCGATTCCGAAACGGCGGTCTCGACCGGGCAAATAGATGCAAGTGCAATACCCGTCTTTCGTGAGCGGGGCGCGAAGCGCATCATCGTGACCGAATCAAGCCTTGCCACACAAACACGCGACACGACGCTTGCGCGTCCATTTGGGTTATCCACCGGACGCAATTCTGCGACGATGCCTGCAGTGCAACTAGACGACAAGCTAGCGGCTCATTTCGACGATCCTACCGGCCCTTCACTGGCTGCACATCGACTTCTCGCCGACATAGCCGTGATCTACAACGACCGACCAGGCCAAGAACGCGGTATTGCACTCGCTGCGCCGAATGACTGGACTCCGGATGTGACGTTTCTTTCGACATTCTTGCGAGGGTTGACTACGAGTCCTATCGTCACCGCGACAACGCCTGACGCGCTGTTTAAGATTTCACCGGAAGGAACCGGCAAGAACGGAACAACGAGACAGCTTGCATCGCGAGCGAAGACGGCAATTGCTGACTTTCACGCCGATCGAATCAACGATTTGCGCAAACGGATCGATGGCTACGGAACAATCGTCGAGACATCGAACAAGAATCTCGATCGTCTTGAACGTCGCCTGCTCGAGTCTGAATCCGCAACCCTTGAAAATCGCGAACGCGAGACTGCCGTAGCAACCACAAACGCTGCACTCGACCAGCAACTTGCCGCAATTCGTTTACCATCAGAGCGCTCGATCCGCGTCACGGCCCGTCAAGGCGACGTTCCCGTTTCTGTTCAAAACGACACCGGCACTGCAGTCAAGGTCGTCGTGAAACTCAGCAGTGACAAAGTCGAATTTCCCGGCGGAGCCTCGCGCACACTCGAAGTTGAACGCCCGCAAGTAACTGAACGATTTGGTGTCGATGCTCGCACTTCGGGTGTATTTCCGGTGCAAGTCCGACTTGAGTCGCCTGACGGTTCGCTCGTTCTCTCACGCAGTCGCATTCTGATCAGTTCCACCGCAACTTCGGGTGTCGGCGTCTTGTTATCGGTCGGCGCGAGCGCATTCCTCGCAATTTGGTGGATTCGGTCGGCTGTCAAAACGCGGCGGGCAGGACGCGGGTGAGTGTGAGTGAAGTCGCAAACTTCAAGCGCAATACGACATCAATGGCTGTGGGCACCGCCATTTCGCGCGTCACCGGCTTTGGTCGCACAATCGCACTTGCCTGGGCAATCGGCGCGTCTGCTCTTGCCGGCACATATCAACTTGCAAACAATGTTCCGACAATCATTTATGAGTTGGTGGTCGGCGGCGTCCTATCCGCAACACTTGTTCCTGTTTTTTCGCAGTACTTCGCGTCTGAGCAAGAAGACGATGCCTGGGCAGCGGTCTCGGCAATCTTTGTCACCGTTATTTCATTGATCGCGATACTCACGTTGGTTGTGTTGACTGCAGCGCCGGTCATCATCGATGCGTACACCTTTCTCAACCATAAACCAACTGCTTCTGCCCAACGAGAGACGGCGACTTACCTATTGAGACTATTCGCGCCACAAGTTGCGGTGTATGGATTTATCAGCGTTGCAACCGGGCTGTTACACGCTCGCAGACGGTTCGCACCACCGATGTTCGCGCCCATTGTCAACAACCTTGTCGTGATCTCGGTCTTGGTCGCGATGCCATTTGTCAGCAAAGATCTTTCGCTCGCTGCGATGCAACACGACCACGCCGGTCTTACATTTCTCGGACTCGGAACCACGGCCGGCGTGTTGGGCATGGGTCTTGTGTTGTTGCCATACGTACGCAAGACGTCACAAGGTCATCTGACATTGCGCTCCAACTTCTCGCATCCCGCGGTCAAGAAGGTTTTGCGACTATCCGGCTGGACAATCGGATTTGTCATTGCGAATCAGATTGCGTTTTGGCTGACGATCGCGCTCGCAGGGCATGACGAGGCAGACGTCGCAGCATTTTTGATTGCGTACCAATTCTTTATTCTTCCTCATGGTGTTTTGAGCGTGTCGCTCATGAGCGCGCTACAACCCGCTCTAGCCGATCGGTGGGCGCGGCAAGAACGTGCGGAGTTCAAGTCGGTGATGAGCACCGGAATTCGTGTTCTGATTCTCGTCATCTTGCCGACCGCCTTTCTTATGTGTGTTCTCGCGCAACCGCTCATGACACTCGTGTTGGAACACGGCAGGACAACTGCATCCGCGGCACACACAATTGCTTGGGTTGTCACTTTGATGGCAATCGGTTTGCCGGGTTTCAGCGCGTTCTTGTTCTTCACCCGCGTATTGCAGGCAATGCTGGCTGCACGAACCGTCTTTTACCTCTACGTCCTCGAAAACGGAGTAAATATCGTTACTGTTGTCCCCCTTTATGACGCCCTCGGAGTACGTGGTCTCGGGCTTTCGCAATCGATCGCCTACGCGGTGGGCGCTGTCGCCGCCTTTCTCGCGATTCGTAGGCGCGCCGGCCGCTTGGGGGGCCGTTCGCTGGCGGGTTCGGTCGCCAAGATTGCGACGGCTACGGCTGCCATGGCCAGTTCGGCCGGGGGCGTACTCTGGCTGCTGCGAGACAGTGTTGAAATCGCGCAGTTGGCAGGCGCCGGGGCGCTCGCCGCCTTAATTTTCGGAGGTTTCATCTATCTGCTGGCACCAGACGACCTCGCACTGCTGCTACGACTGCCCGGACGCGAATCTGTGAAGGGAAGCTGACGTGAGAGTGGGAATCGTTACTGATAGTGCTTCTGACCTAGCGGACGACGAGATCAGGGAGAACGAGATCACGGTGGTCCCACTCTCGATTCGCTTCGGCGACACGGCGTACGTTGACCGCACTGAACTCAGTACCGAAGATTTTTGGACCAAAATGCGGACCAGCGAGGAATTACCCGGGACTGCAGCACCTTCGAGCGAAGCGTTCGAGCTCGCTTTTCAAGAATCAAAGGTTCAGGGTTACGACGCTGTCGTGTGCATTTGCCTTTCCGGCAAGCTATCTGCCACTTATCAAGCAGCGGTGAAAGGAGCGGAAGCCCTGGGTGACACGTATGAGGTCTACGTCGTCGACTCAGGGCAATGCTCCATCGGACAGGGAACTCTTGTGTTGGAGGCAGCTCGCCTGGCGAAAGCCGGATGTTCGGCGAAAGAAGTTGCTGATTCCGTTGAGAAATTGCGTAGCCAGGTTCGGCTTATCTTCACCCTCGACACAGTCGAAAACCTGCGCCGTGGCGGGCGCGTTGGGGCGGCGGCCGCGTTGATCGCTTCACTTTTATCCGTGAAACCCGTCATGGCCATTCGTGACGGAGCAGTCCACCCGGAATCCAGGCAGCGCACCCGTCGCCGTGCCCTCGAGCACTTGGCGAAACTCGTCAAAGCGGCGGCCAACCCACAAAACATTCGTGTGGGGCACTCCGGCGCACCGGATCTTGACGATTTTCTGGGACAGCTGCCGGACAATCCCACTGGAATCTCCGTTTCGGCTATCGGACCGGTTATCGGTACTCACGGCGGTCCCCGGCTGATAGGGGTTTCATTCGTCGAAGACGCCTAGGAGCCTGGGCCAGTAATCAGGATTCGCATTGGCGAGTCACGGTGAGTGCACGCAAGGCGAAGGTTCTCCGTAAGTGCGGAGCACTTTCGGAGGTTCTTCAACGCAGTCGAGCGCTCGGCGTGGCCGTCGATGCTGTGTGCGGCATTACTGGCCCAGGCTCCTAGCTCGTCCGTTAGCCTTCTAGGCGAAGTGACCAGCCGCGTGAATTCCCCGATGTTCGAAGCCGGATTCGTTTTAGGCAACCGTTACCGACTCGACGAGCCTCTGGCGTCGGGCGGAATGGCTGAAGTCTGGAAGGGCCACGACACGATCCTGCAGCGGGCGGTCGCGTTGAAGTTGCTGCACCCACACCTTGCGTATGACCCAACCGTCGTCGAACGCTTCCGCCGTGAAGCGATAGCCGCCGCAAGGCTCGCGCACCCGCACATCGTTCCCACCTTCGACACCGGAGCCGAAGACGGGCTCGGTTTCATCGTCATGGGACTCGTTCACGGCCCCACTTTGCGCGAGGTCATAAATGCTGAAGCGCCGGTGCCGGTCGCGAAGATTGCCCTGGTAGGGCGACAGATCGCCGATGCTTTGGAGCACGCTCACAGCCGAGGAATCATCCACCGTGATGTAAAACCAGCCAACGTCTTGCTGGTCGAAGGCACCCGCGTGATGGTCACCGACTTCGGTATTGCAAAGGCGATCGAGGAGGTTGCCGAGATATCACTCACGATGCCCGGACTTGTTATCGCTACTCCCGGCTACTCGGCGCCCGAACAGCTCGCCGGGCGGGAAACCGACGAACGCACAGATATCTATGCCCTTGGCGTACTGCTCCACGAAATGTCGTGTGGACACACCGGAGGTGACAACCCGACCACGCAGTTGGAGGCCTACGAATTCGCAACGGATGGGCACGCGTGCGAAACCCTCGCGCCGGAACTGAAAGAAATCATCGGGACAGCAACGGCATCCCATCCGACATCGCGCTTTCAAACGGCAGCCGAGATGCGCGACGAGCTGAGCAAGCTCGAACGCAAGCGTCCCTGGGCCGCCACAATACCTCGGCAGGAACCATCCACTTCGGAAACACCCGCTGCTCGATCGGCGCCGGCGCTCGAGCCGACGCTGATTCGGCCGGCAAAGCCGCCTCCTCCGCCGACTACAAGCGGAGCAAAAAAACGTAGGAAAGTCACCGTAATCGTCGTGCTCGTCATGGTTTTGGCCGCTGCCGGAATCGGCAAGATCGCGGGCAGCATCGGCGATCAAAAATCAAATACGAAGGCGCCTACAAAGCAGGCCGCGCCTGTGGCTTCCCTAACCGCCGGCTCCTTCGATCCATTCGGCGACAAGTCCGAACACGCGGCGGATGCACAGAAAGCGGTCGACGGAAACATTTCGACTGCCTGGAGTACCGAAACTTACGCCGATCGCAAGATGGGGAAAAAGGGCGTCGGCATCATCGTAAAGACGGGAACCTCTGAAACACTGAGAAATCTCGAGGTCGACTCGCGATCACAAGGTTGGTCGGCAACCATATACGTAGGCAGTGATTCTCCACAGTCGTTCGAGGCTTGGGGCGATCCCGTCGACGTGCAAAGCGGCCTTGGCTCGGCTGCAACCTTCGACCTGCACAAAAAGTCAGGAGATTCAGTGCTTTTATGGATCACCGATCTGGGAGACACCAAACAATTCAGCGCAACGGAGATCCGGGTGATCCCGCAGTAGCCAGCCGTATAGTCTGACGATCCATGCGTATTCCCGGACGTCACAAGTCATCGGACGATTCCGATTGGGTCACCCAAGCAACAAAGACCATCACCGGAGTCGTCGACACAATCCACGATGCGGCGGTTGTTCCACTCACGACCGTTGTGCGAGCAATCGTCTACGGCGTTCTGGCATTTATCGCCCTAATCGTTGCGCTCATTCTGCTCACCGTTGGCTTCGTGCGCCTCACCGACATGTGGGTGCACAACATCCCTAGCGCGCCGGACGGAGTCTGGCTCACCTATCTCGTCTGCGGGGCAATATTCATCCTTACCTCGTTGTTTGTCTTTACTAAGCGCAAAGCCAAGTAGCGCGCCATCTCTGGAGAGTTGTTTGAGCACCCCCACCCCCACCCCCACCCCCACTCGCAGCGTCATCATCATCGGATCAGGCCCCGCTGGCCTCACCGCCGCTATCTACGCTGCCAGAGCCGATCTTGTGCCCCTCGTGATCGAAGGCACACCTTCTTCTACGAGCGACCAGCCAGGTGGTCAACTGATGCTCACCACTGACGTCGAGAACTTTCCGGGATTTCCTGATGGAATCATGGGCCCGGAACTCATGGACAAGATGCGCGCCCAGGCACAGCGCTTCGGCGCCGAGATAATTACCGAGGCGGTCACTGCTGTCGACTTCTCCTCCCGTCCGTTCAACATCTCCGTGGGAGACACCGACTACGAGTCCGAGTCGGTCATCGTCGCATCCGGAGCCAAGGCCAAGATGCTCGGCCTGGAATCCGAGTCGAAGCTCTTGGGCCACGGTCTGTCCACTTGCGCCACTTGTGACGGTTTCTTTTTCCGCGGGCAGAACATTGCCGTCATCGGCGGTGGCGACTCCGCACTCGAAGAAGCGACCTTCCTCACCAAGTTTGCCGAAACCGTGACCGTCGTTCACCGTCGGAAAGAGCTCCGAGCTTCGAAAATCATGCAGGACCGTGCTTTTGCCAACTCCAAGATCAACTTTGTATGGGATTCCGAGGTGGTCGACATCTTGGGCGACACCCGCGTCGAGGGCCTCGAAATTCGTAACTTGATAACGGGCGAATCGCAAAGTCTTTCCGCTACGGGTGTGTTCGTTGCGATCGGTCATACGCCGAATACTTCGCTTTTTCAAGGTCAGCTGGAGATGGATTCACACGGCTACATCGTCACCAGCAGCCGTACGTCCTATACGAACATTGAAGGCGTCTTCGCCTGTGGTGACGTTCAAGACTCGGTTTACCGGCAAGCCATCACCGCGGCCGGGTCTGGTTGTTCGGCGTCGATAGACGCCG
>JBBSGY010000113.1:0-7506 GCA_038253645.1 Acidimicrobiales bacterium | reverse complement strand
CGATGTTGTTTGCAGTTGTCACCCGCGGGTGAGTTCCGGTTTGCACTGCGTACTGCTCGGCAGGAAGGCCGAAAGCGTCATATCCCATTGTGTGCAGAACGTTGCGCCCGGCCATGCGCCAGTAGCGCGCCAGCACGTCGGTGCCGATGTAACCGAGCGGGTGACCGACGTGGAGGCCGGATCCGCTGGGGTAGGGAAACATGTCGAGCACGAACATTTTTTCGCGGCCCTCGAAACGCTCGAAGCCTTCGCTTAGATCACCGACCGGGTTGGGAGCTTCGAACACCCCAAGGTCTGCCCAGCGCTTCTGCCACGCAGTTTCTATGCGATTCGCGAGCGCGGCGTCATAGCGATAAGCAGGTTGATCGGGCGACTTCACTTCGGGTAATTGCGCTTCGGGCAACTTCACTTCGGGCAATTGCGACTCGGACATAAGTTTCAGAGGCTAATTGCCTTGAGGGCCTCGTTAGGCCGGTTGTATTGCCGGGGCGGGCCAGCCCAGGAGATAGCCCTGACCGAGTTCGACGTCGAGGCGTTTGAGCACCTCCATCTCCTCTTCGGTCTCGATGCCTTCGGCAATCAGGCGTGACTCGGTCTCGGTCGCGAAGTACTCGATTCCGGCAACGAGTGCCTGACGAGCCTGGTCGAGGTGAATTCCACGAACGAGGCTGAGGTCGAGTTTTACGAAATGCGGTTGCAACGTGAGAACGTGGCGAAGACTCGAGAAGCCCGAACCTGCGTCATCGACCGACAGCCGAACATCGGGTCCGAGGCCTTTCAGGCAACCCTGGAGAGCGGCGTAGTCATCGACGCGTTCATGTTCGGTGAGTTCCAATACCATCGGGCGTTCTACGCCTTGGAGTAGTTCGGGTAGTCCGTGGTTCTCCATCACCAGTGCAGGCGAGACGTTGACGCTGAGAAAGGCTTTCTTGTCGAGGTGCTGTGAAGCACGCAACGCAGCGCTCAGCGTTGCAAGTTCCAAGTCGATGCCTCGTCCAAGCAATGATGCTTCTATGAACCGCAAATCGGGTCGCATTCCGTCGGCAAACCGCGTAAGTGTTTCGTACCCGACTATCTCGTGAGTGGACAAGTCGACAATCGGTTGGAACACCGGGAAGAAAGCGCGCTCTTCGAGTACGTGATCGAGAACAGTATGGCGCGCGTGGTCGCGCCCGCGCTCGGTAAGGCCCGGCGCAAGCAGACCCGATGCGACGCTTGCGAAGTCGATTGCTGCAGAAAGCGCATGTGACACGAAGCTCGTCGGGCTCTTGGGATCGCTCGGCTCGGTTGCAAGTACGAGAAGGCCTAACAACCGCGTATCTGTGACCATCGGCGCAAACGCGAGCGTGTTACCGGTGACAGACATTGACTCACCGGTAACGCTGCGCAATGCTTCGGAACGATCGGTCCAAGGCCCATGCTCTGCCTTGTCAAGCAGATACCGGCTTGTGGCGGCGTCGAGTGGTTCGTTTACCGTTTCGCCGAACAGCGGCGCTCCGTAACGACCGATTGGCACAACAATGTCGCGCTCGCCGAACGCAAACATTGCCACTGTGTCGAGTTGGTGCAACAGACTTAGTTCGAAGCAAATTATTGACGCCGTTGCTTCAGGCGTATCAGCCGGCTTGATCTGCGCAAGTGCGCGTGCGATCGCTGCACGTTCGCGCAAGTGCCCTTCGACCTTGTGCATCCATGCGGCTTGCCAGCGCAACTGTGTGCGAACGCGGGCGACAAGTTCATCGAGCTCAACAGGTTTGGTGAGATAATCACTCGCGCCGGCCTGCAAACCCTGAACGCGATCGGCGACTTCAGAAGCACCGGTGACGAGGATGATCGGGAGGGTCTGAGTCGACTCCTCAGCGCGTAATTCGCGAATTACCTCCAGCCCATCCATCTCAGGCATGTGATTGTCCAAGAGGACCGCTGCGTAACTCTGTGCTGCGATCAAAGCAAGCGCTTCTTTTCCGTTCGAGGCTTCACTTGTGTGGAATCCCGCTCGTTGAAGTGCAATGGAGAACAAACGACGGACCGAAGAATCGTCGTCTACGACAAGTACCGGGTTCTCAGCCGAAGGCGGCATCGAGCCGCTCGGTTCCGACGAACCCGCAAGAAAGCTCATGGAGCCAATACGGGCGACCACCGCCGTCCGTTTGGCACTGCCCCCACAGAGTGCACGGCCTGAATAATAGGCGAACGGCAGCACCAAAGCCGGGTGAATTGGGCGGTATTTGGCAGGGGATAGAGTTATCTCAGCGCTTCCCCCGCTTAGTCCCCCTCGAATCGCGGAAGTGCGCTATCTATGTCAGAGTCCTTCGTCCCGCGAGATGCCGGGTCGCTCCGATCCCGTCTTGCTCAAAATCTGCCCGTGTCCGTTTGGTCTCACTGGCGTATCTACGCGACAGGTGTCGTCGTCGTGTTGGCAGCCCTTGCCTGGTTGTTCGAGCCGGGTGGCCATACAGCCGGCCCCTCGCGTCCCGAAGACGCTCTGCCCCGTGCAACTGCAACTGCAACTGCAACACCAACTGCGACTGCAACTGCAACGCCAACTGCGCCCCAAGTTGCACAGTTGGTCGTTCAAGTCGCCGGGGCGGTCACGAAACCCGGTGTTGTTCATCTTGGCGCGAACGCGCGCGTTGGCGACGCTGTCGAAGCTGCAGGAGGACTCAGCGCCAACGCGGACATTGAACGCACCAACCTTGCGGCAAAGGTTTCCGACGGGCAGCGCGTGTACGTGATCGCGCGCGGACAGCCTGCACCTCCGCCGACTTCAGCCGGTCAAGATGTGTCGGATGAGGCAGCGCCGGTCGATCTCAACGCTTCGTCCGCCGACGCGCTCGACAAGCTGCCCGGCGTCGGTCCTGCGACAGCGAGAGCGATTGTCGAATATCGCGCCGCGCACGGGCCGTTTCACTCGGTAAGTGATCTTGCAAAGGTCAAAGGCATTGGGCCCGCGAAGCTCGAGCAAATCAAGCCGCTCGTGCAGGTATGACAACGCCGGCTGTCGCGGTGCTTGCCGCCGCGATTTGCCTTGGGGCGTACATCGCGGCGGATGTCCCTGTATTCGTCGTGCTTTTGGCCTGTGGAATGGCCCTTATATCGAGCGGACGCCGCAAACCTTGTGACAGTTCCCCACAAAAAATGTGGGAAAGGGTCGCATGCTCGCAAGGGGTCGCTGTTGTGGCGGCGGTTGGTTTATGTGTGAGTGCGTTGTCGGCACACGCGTGGCGTGAGCTGGATCGACGACCGCCCGAAAAAGTGGATGGTGTTGCAACCGTGGTACGTGATCCAGAGCGGCTGAATGGCGCAGTCCGAGCCGACATGTCGATGGCGGGCCGCCGGTATCAGCTGTGGGCTCGAGGTGCGTCGGGCAATGTGTTGTCGCGTGAATTGGTTGGTGAACACATCAAGGTCATCGGTGATGTTGAACCTTTGGCAGGAAAGGCGACTCCGACGTTGCGACGGCGCCATGTCGCGGCACGAGTAAACGCGCACGCGGTCATTCATGTTGACGATGGAAACACAATTGCAACATCAGCGAACGCGCTGCGCGTTCTTGTCGCCAAGGGTGCAGGTTCGATGAACTCAGTGAACAGCGCGCTGTACACAGGCCTTGTGTTCGGTGATGATCGACAACAGAGCAAAAGGCAACGTGAAGACTTCCGTGCAGCGGGCCTCTCACATTTACTTGCAGTATCAGGCCAGAACGTCGCGTTCTTGTTGCTGGTACTGCAGCCCGCTACGCGCCGACTGGGTCTCGGTTCCCGCGTAGCGGCTCATGTCTTTGCGCTCATTGTTTTTGCCACGGTCACGCGCTGGGAGCCGTCGGTCGTCCGAGCAATTGTGATGGCGTCCGTAGTTTTGTTTGCTTCGTTGAGCGGCAGAAAGACCTCTTCGTGGCGAACTCTCCTGATCGCTGTCGGCCTCTCCGTGCTGCTGGATCCGTTTCTTGTCGGTTCGGTCGGATTTCTTTTGTCCGCCGGCGCATGTTGCGGAATGGCTGCATTCGGGATGCCTCTGGCGCGCCGAATTCCCGGGCCTGGTGGTCTGCGCAACGCAGTTGCCTTCACGCTCAGCGCTCAAATCGGCGTTGCACCCGTTCAACTTGCCGTGTTCGGCCCGATGCCCGGTGTAGCGGTTCTTGCGAATCTCTGTGCCGAGCCCCTTGCCGCATTCGTGATGATGTGGGGGATGACTGCGGGATTGCTTGCGGGAATTGCCGGCGGAGCGTTCGCTCACCTCATACATTTCCCGACGTCATTGGCACTTTCGTTGCTCGGTTGGATTGCCGCGAAATCTGCGCATTCACCGATCGGCAATTGGAACATCGTGTGTGCGGTGGTGGCAGCGGGCGCGTTCTTCATCCTGCCTGTTCGCCACCAACCCACCGAGACAGAGATACCTTCGCGAGATGGAACCCTCGCAACCCGCATATCTCGTTAAAGGAGACGATCCAACGCTGGTCGATCAAGCGCTCGACTCCCTGATCGTTGACCTCACAGGCGACAATGCATCGCAGCTGGTCATCGAGGAGATTTCGCAAGATGCGCCGGTCTCGAACGTCCTCGATATTTGCCAAACGGCGGCGTTTTTGAGCGACCGTAGAATTGTTCTCGTGCGGAACGCAGGAAGGTTCAAGGCTGACGAAGTACAACCGCTCGTTGAATACCTGGCGTCGCCGATGCCTACCACGCTGCTCGTACTCGGCGCAGGTGGGGGAGCTATGCCCACTCGCCTGACCAAGGCGGTCAAAGACCATGGGCACATTGTCGATGCAACGACACCGATGGGCAAAGGTCGTACGGCTTGGGTTCAAGACCACGTCCGAAATGGCCCGGTAAAGCTCGACTCCCAGGCTGTTGCCGTATTGACAGAGCATCTAGGTGAGGAGCTCGGCCAGCTCGAGGGAATTCTCGATGCAATTGCCGCCGCCCATGGTGAGGGCGCTCGGATCAGCGTCGATCAGATGGAGCCCTTTATAGGTGCAGGTGGCGCAGCGGCCCCTTGGGAGCTCACCGACGCAATCGACAGTGGTGATGCGACGGGCGCCCTTGTTCAGCTGCACCGCATGCTCGGCGCAGGGGGCAGACACCCACTCGTAGTGATGGCGACGCTCTCGCGTCACGTTTCGACTTTATTACGACTCGACGGAGCGGATGTAACAAACGAGGCCGAAGCAGCCTCCTTGTTGGGAATCGCCGCATATCCCGCAAAAAAGGCAATGACTCAATCGCGCCGGTTGGGTTCCGAAGCGATCATGAGGGCGACCAAGCTCGCATCAGAGGCGGATGCCGACCTTCGTGGCGGTAGCGCGTGGCCGAATGAGATCGTTTTAGAAGTCCTGGTTGCCCGCCTTGCGAAGCTTGTGCCTGTCTCCCGCAGCACGAAACGACCGGCCGGTCGACGTGTTGACTGACCAAATAGCTGTCAAATGGCAAAGAAGCGGTGTTCAGAGGATGAACTTCGCGTAACTAGTGCATATATGCACGGTCTGTGTTGACTCAGCCGGATAGTTTCGTTACCTTCCTTAATACAGCGGTAACAAATCAATCAGCAGGTCATCTAGACTTTCAACACACAACTGCGACAGTGTGGCTCCGAACTCGGTGTTATTCTTCGCGCTCTGCGTGGCGATGCCCTCCTGTTTTATTCGTTTTTTTATGGAGGAGTTTTTCTTGTCAGCCTCGCCCAGTGCGCAAACTTCTGAAATCGGCCAAGTCGACTTAGCAGTTCTCGACGGCTCTTCAGACGGTGTGGTTATCGATCTCGTAGCGGCAGAGGCGGGTCTGGACTCGGTCAGCTTTCGCCCTCATCTCACGGTCGTCACCCCGCCAAAGATCAGTGTGGTGGTTCCCACTCTCAATGAGTCAAAGAACCTCCCATACGTTTTCGCAAAGCTTCTCGAGCAAGACGTTTACGAGGTCATCCTTGTTGACGGCTTCTCAACCGACGACACGATCGAAGTCGCTCGTCGTCTTATCCCTGACATCAAGGTCGTCACGCAAAGCCGACGCGGCAAGGGCAACGCCCTCAAGCACGGTTTCGACGCGGTAACCGGAGACATCGTCGTCATGCTCGACGCCGACGGCTCCGCCGACCCGGATGAGATTCCCGCATTTGTCGGTGCACTTACGCACGGCGCAGACTTCGCAAAGGGCACTCGCTTTGCTCAGGGTGGCGGTTCGACCGACATCACCGGCCTTCGCCGTGTCGGTAACTGGGCGCTCAACGCGCTGACCAACGTCATGTACGGAACCAAGTTCACCGACCTTTGCTACGGCTACAACGCCTTCTGGGCACACTGCATCCCGGCGATGAACGTCGACTGCGATGGTTTCGAAGTCGAGACTCTCATCAATGTTCGTATCGCCAAGGCCGGCCTCTCGATCTCCGAAGTCGGTTCATTCGAGGCAGACCGTATCCACGGCACGAGCAACCTCAACACCTTCCGCGACGGCTGGCGTGTTCTGAAGACCATCTTCAAAGAGCGTGTCCGTAGCGCAGCTTCCAAGATCTCCAGCGCCGCTGAGGTCGAAGAAGTCGCTGCTTAATAAGCCGCCACGAGTTCGGCGCCCGGTCGCCTGCTGAACCGGGTTGAGGCCCTTAACAAAGGTCTTGAACGCCCCACTGCCTCAAAGGTGTCGCAGCCTGGTAGTGGGGCGTTGTCGCGCGCCGGCTCTCTTCTATTTTGAGAACACTCCCGGTCGCGTGGCGACGTTCAGCCTTCAACTAATGAAACTGTCTCACCGGCTGAGTTGAATTGCCGGGTGATGAAGTACGCAGCCCTCGAAGTAATCGGCCGTAACCAACAGATGCTCGCCACCCGCAGCCAAATCCGCGGTGAGTACTCCGAGCGCGAGATGCGCACGATGACAGGCAAGGGTTTGATCATGCCAATGGCGCCCGAGGTCTACCGGATCATCGGCGCCGAGCCTACGTTTCGGCAACGCATTTACGCTGCTCTGCTCGACGCCGGATGCGGAGTCCCAAGTTACTTCAGTGCTGGCAACCTTTGGGGGCTTCTCGCGACGCCGGATCTCGAGATAACCGTTCCTCATGGAGCGAATTCAAAGAACACGCTTGCCAAATTACATCGAAGCCGATATCGCACGCGTCGTGCGCACGTTTCGCTCCGCAGCCCCAGCCGCCGCGGCGTTTTGTGAACACTCACGGTCGCCTGGCGACGCTGCGTGTCCAACTAATGAGGCGGGGCTGAGGTCGGGGTCGGGGGAGGGGTCAGGGTCAGGGTCAGGGGAGGACGACGAAGACCAGGAGGCTGGCGATTGCGTGGCTGGTTACCGCCGGTTTGATCGAGCCGGTGCGTTCGCATGACCAGGCGTAGAGGGCGCCGGACACGAAAGTCAATGCAATGAATGCAGGGTTGCGAGTGCCCAGGTAGGCAGCGGCGAACAGCGCGGCGGAGATGAATGGCGTTTGCGATTGCGCGGTGTGTTGCACCATTGCGGCAATGAGGCGCCGAAAGATGAGCTCTTCGCCCAACGCTCCGAT
>JBBSGY010000112.1:0-7511 GCA_038253645.1 Acidimicrobiales bacterium | reverse complement strand
AGGGACCGAGAGACCGTTCACAGGCGCCTATGTCGACAATCATGAGCCCGGCGTCTATCGATGCGCCGCATGCGGCACTCCGCTGTTTTCCTCTGAGAATAAATTTGATTCGCGCTCGGGTTGGCCGTCTTTTACGGAAGTAATCGACGCCGGCAATGTGGAACTACGACGAGACGGCTCCATGTTGATGATGCGCACCGAAGTCATTTGTGGAACGTGCGAGGGCCACCTCGGCCATGTGTTTGACGACGGGCCGAGTCCGAATGGCAAGCGTTACTGCATCAACTCCGTTGCCCTCGACTTCGAGCCCGGTCAGTCAGCGACTTGAACCAGCGGATTCACCACGGCGCCGACGCAGCAATGTTGCTGGATGTGATTTCGAGCGGTGGGGTGCTGTTTGAATCGCCCGATGTCGCTCTCGCGGGTCAGGGTGAGCTGTCGCGCCTTGAACTTCCGTTTCGTTATACATCTGTTCGTGAATCAGTTCGCGAGGTCGTCGCGGACTTACGCAGGCATGGTGAGGACGCGATTGCGTTCGTGTCAATTCCTTTCGCGGAGTCGAAGTCAGTACTGTCCGTGGTTCCGGAAACCGTTCTGCGAAGTTCTCATTTGCTCAGCACAGCGGATAAGGCCGATCTACCGACCGACTTCTCGGTAGAACCCTCTCGTTCTCCGAAGGAATGGCGCGACGCTGTTTACGAGGCGATTTCCCGAATCCGGCGAGGTGACCTCGACAAGGTCGTGCTTGCGCGTCAGGTGGACGTCGAGGCAGACCGCGCGTTCGACATTGCGGCGGTCGTCGCAAATCTCCGTGCGAGCTACGCGTCTGCGTACCGATTTGCGATCGACGGACTTGTCGGCGCGAGTCCGGAGTTGTTGATTTCTCGAACCGGGCTCGACATTCGTTCCTATCCACTCGCCGGCACCCGTGCTAACAGCGGCGACGCAACAAGCGCATCCACGGCTCGCAACGAACTGCTGTCGTCTGACAAAGATCAGAACGAACACAGCTATCTGTCGCACTCGGTTGAGGCAATACTTGCACCGTTGTGTTCAGAGCTGAACGTCGATCCGCACCCGGGTGTCCTGTCGGTCGGCAACGTGCAACACCTCGCCACCAATGTCGCCGGCGTACTGCGCGACCCTTCGACTACTGCGCTCGATCTGGTTGCCGCATTGCACCCCACTCCTGCGGTCGGTGGAACGCCGACCGATAAGGCGCTCGCTCTGATTGCCGAGTTGGAACAGATGGACCGGGGCCGCTACGCAGGTGCAGTCGGCTGGATTAATGCACATGGCGACGGCTGTTTCGCAGTCGCAATCCGCTGCGCACAAATCGAAGGCAACGTTGCTCACCTCTTTGCGGGCAATGGAATTGTGGCGCAATCCGATCCGGCGCTGGAATTCGAAGAATCCCAATGGAAACTTCAACCCATGCTCAATGCTCTGGTGCGGCCTTGATCAGCCTCATTGGCGGCCGTTCGCGTCGGGATCGACCAGCCAGATCACGCGTTCTGCGTTTATTCGTCCGGCGGGGAAGTCTTCGCCATCACGAACACGATTGAACATTTCGCGCTTCGTCTCGCCTGTCACAGTGAATACCGCAAGCCGCGACTGGTTGATCGCCGGGAAGGTGAGCGTCAACCGGCGATGCTCATGAAGGTCGTCGCCGGTCGCTACGACGAATCGTTCGGATTCGTCGAGTGAAGGGGCTCCAGGAAACAACGATGCGGTATGACCGTCATTGCCCATTCCAAGGTGCACGAGATCAAGCGGTGCTATGTCGCGAATTGTCTCTTCGTACGCGTCAGCACCATAGCCAGGTGCATGGTCGGCGCATTGCATTGGATAGACCTCACCTAGTGGACTCACGTTGTCGAGCAATGCGCGACGCGCCAACATGTAATTGGAATCTTCGTGATCCAGAGGCACACAACGTTCGTCGCCCCACACAGCGATGACTGAAGACCAGTCGACGTCTTGTTTCGCAAGCTGCTCGTATGCCGGCGTAGCAGTTGAGCCACCCGAGAATGCAATCGAAAACATTTCCTCATCGCTTCGTTCAATTTCATCGCGTACCAACGTTGCAAATGCACCGGGAACGTCGTCTACGACTCGCACTTCACCGTTCATTGTTTCCACATTCCTATGGTTTTGATCGACAGTTCATAAACCTTGTCGCGATCAATGCTTCGCAATGCGGCAGCCAACGAAAGTGGCAACGCGTCGTCGGGCAATCCCAATAATTCCTCATGTGACGCTCCACCATGAATGTTTGCAGCGGCATGCACCAGACGCTGGTCACCAACGCGCTCTACGAGGAAATCCGCATTTTGACCGTCGAGACTGCAGTGCATTTTCACTGCAACGTGGCGACCGTCGTAAAGATGCATCTGTTCGCGTGAAAGTGCCAGACGTGATCCCAGCCAGCCTGCCAGCAGCGTGCGGGGGCCCATCTTTCCGGTGATCTCGACCGACTCGACACCGCTGATCATCGGACCGAACACTTCGCCCTGAAATTGCATCGCGAGCAACTGACGCCACGTAGACATACGGCTCCACGAAAGGTCAATGACGGTGTGCTTACGAGACAACGAAGTGATCGATGCAAACGTGCGGTGCATCGCCGGCTCACCCTCGCCCGGATCGGTTGCTGTCTTTGAGTCGACCACAATCGCGTTTGCGAGCTTGAGTAGCGGATCTCTTTCGTTCGGAAGACCACGTACATACCAAACGACTACAGGAAGGTCGGACAGCTGAAGCGGCCGCAGCAGGGACGCAAGGTGCCGCGCCGGGCCGCCACTTACGCGCAGTCGTAGTTCGTCTGACCAAATCGCGTGACCTGCAGCAGTACCAGCGTGCATCACGACGTCCGCGTCGACCCTGTCTTCACCCTTACGTGCATCAAGCGGCGCCAGCAGCGTGATAATTCGGGCAGGGTGGCGTACTCCCAAATGCTCGATAACCGTTTCTGCTTCGTCCAGTTCGTCGGTGGTACGCGTGACGATAATGAGTGTTGCAACACTCGTTCGCGTTGCCGCGCGGACTTCATCGCGGCGCAGCTTGTCAACAGCCGCTACCACATCGGCAATCGCAACATGTGAACCGCTCCATGCCGGGGTGTCGATGGAACCAGTGTCGTTCACAGCGAGCCGGCGCTCGTCATGGTGTTCGCCACTGCCGTCCGCTCTTGGCGAGCATGCGGTCTGCTTCGTCGGGTCCCCAAGTGCCCGCTTCGTAACGTGCGATCGGAAATGTCGGGTCGTTCCACGCATCTTGCAATGGCTCGACAATTCGCCACGATTGCTCTACCTCGTCACTTCGGATAAAGAGCGTCGGATCGCCGACCATCGCGTCGAGCAACAAACGCTCGTACGCGTCGGGAGTTTCTTCGAGAAACGCAGCTCCGTAGGAAAAGTCCATCGATACGGTTCGCACGCGGAAGGCCTGGCCGGGAATCTTTGCACCAAATCGAAGCGTGATGCCTTCGTCGGGCTGGATGCGAATCACCAGTGCATTGGGACCGAGGTTTTTTGCCTGATCCGTAGCAAACGGAAGGTGAGGAACGGATTTGAATTGCAGCGCGACCTCTGTGACGCGCTTTGGCAGGCGCTTGCCCGTTCGCAGAAATACAGGAACGCCCGCCCAGCGCCAGTTGTCGATGCGCAGCTTCATTGCGATGTATGTCTCGGTGTGCGAATTGGGATCTACATCGTCTTCGTCGCGGTAACCGTTCACTTGCTTGCCGTCGACCCAACCCGAGGCATATTGGCCACGTACGACGTTAATCTCGACGTCATCGGCTTTCATGATCTCAACTGCTTTGAGAGCCTTCACCTTTGCGTCGCGAATGTCGTTGGCTTCGAACGTTGCCGGTGGCTCCATCAGGGTAAGACCAAGTACCTGCAACAAGTGGTTAGGAACGAAGTCGCGCATCGCGCCTGCGGTCTCGTAAAAGCCACCGCGGTGACCTACGCCGTCTGATTCGGCAACTGTGATCTGCACGTGGTCGATGTAGTTGCGATCCCAAATCGGCTCGAAAATAGCGTTTGCGAAGCGTAACGCCAACACGTTCTGCACTGTTTCTTTACCAAGGTAATGGTCAATGCGATACACCTGCGATTCGTTGAAAACCGAGTGCACGGTCTCATCGAGCTTGCGCGCGCTTTCAAGGTCACGACCGTAAGGCTTCTCGATAACAATGCGGGTGAAAGGCCCCGGGCGCGAACGCTTCGCGAGTCCATACGATCCGAGTTGCGTCACGACTTGGCCAAAGACACCGGGAATCGTCGCGAGGTAATACAACCTGTTGCCGCCCGTGCCTCGCTGATTATCAATTTCCTCGAGCACTTTGCCGAGCTGTTCGAAAGTTGAACCATCGGCGTACTCACCGGCAACGTAGCGAAATCCCTTGACCAGCGACTCCCATTCGGGACCACCGTCTGGAACTGTTTCGAGCATGCGACCACGAAAATCGTCGTCACTCATCTCGGTTCGCGCAACGCCGACAATCCCGAAACTGCTGGGTAGCTGCCGCTGGCGCGCAAGGCGCGCCAGGGCCGGCATCAACTTGCGCGAAGTCAGGTCACCGGACGCTCCGAAAACGGTAAGCACGCATGGCGGAGCCTGTCTGGCGACATCCAAGCCTTGCAGCAGCGGATTCGCCATCTCCTCGGCCGCAATCGGCGTCCAAGCCGTCATTCCGCCCGCCCTCTGGGCGTCAGAGACTTGGTAACCGCATGGCCACCGAACTGGTTACGTAGAGCAGCGGTCAATTTTGCCGCGTACGAGTCGTCTTGTCGTGAACTGAAACGCGCATAAAGCGATGCGGTGATAACCGGAAGCGGGACCGACGTGTTGATAGCTTCTTCGACAGTCCATCGCCCTTCACCGGAGTCATTGACGTAACCCTTGATGTGCGCGAATTCGTCAGGATCGGCGAGGGCGCGTTCGGTGAGATCAAGCAACCACGAACGAACAACAGAGCCATGACGCCAGCCTTCCGAGATCGCATGCAGATCAAGATCAAAATCAGGTGACGCGTGCATTAGTTCGAAACCCTCTGCATATGCCTGCATGAGTCCGTATTCGATCCCGTTGTGGACCATCTTGACGAAGTGGCCCGAACCGACAGGTCCACAGTGCATGAAGCCGCCGGCAGGAGCGAGCGCCTCGAACGCCGGGCGCACGGTTTCGATGTCTTCACCGGCGCCGCCGACCATCAACGCGTAACCCTCGGTGAGACCCCACACGCCACCAGAAACGCCGGCGTCGATAAAGCCAATGCCCTTCTCCGCCAACTGGGCACCACGGGCCATCGATTGGCGGAAGTTGGAGTTACCGCCGTCGATCACTACGTCACCCGGAGACAGGAGCGCGCCGAGCTCCTCGACCGTGTCTGCCGTTGGTTTACCGGCTGGAACCATTACCCATACGGCGCGCGGCGCGTCCATTACCGTCACGAGCTCCTCGAGGGATGTCGCCGACTTCGCACCGAAACCGCATGCGCGTTCCATGTTCTCCTCATGGTTGTCTTTCACGACAAGACCGATGCCGTGTTGCAAAAGGCGCTGCGCCATATTGGCGCCCATCTTCCCGAGTCCGATGATTGCAAGATTCATTTGACCTCTTCCGGAGTGGTGGCGGCCACGCGATGTACCCGTCGTTTGTGTGCGATCAAGCTTTGATAATCGCCGATGGACTGCGCTGCAATGAGCGTGCCGAAGTCATACGGTGCTCCCGGAATTTCTACATCAGCGGTTTTGTCAGGCGGCACAATCTGTAACGCCACGATGCTGTTGGGGCCGCCCTTGTGGAGCTGACCGGTTGAGTGCAAGAAACGCGGGCCGAAGCCTGCGGTGACTGCGACACCACCTAGTTCGTCACGCACTCGACGGCGTAGCTGTTCGAGTTCATGCGTAAACGAGTAAGGCATGTATGCCTGGATCGACACATAATCGCCCGGTGTCACCTGAGTGCGCAACCAATCGATAGCCGAAACCGAATCCTCGGTTGAAACGCTGGGCAGCGGGCTTTGCGACAGCACTCGTGCAGTGTTTGCCTTCGATTCCGCAACGTTCGGTTCGCTGAACGGATCAATTTCGAGCTTGTGTCCGCATATCGCGGTTGCAACCATCCAACGGTAGAACTCGCCACCAAGGTCGGCAGGGCTTTGAAATGTGACTCGGTCGATGAATCGATCGCTACCGATTTCCGGTTCGGTTGTCGGCACAGGGACGCATCCCTTGCCTTCTTTTCCGGTCGATTCCGCGATCAACTGCTCGATCCACAGACCAAATGTCGCGTATTTGCCCGGCGGAACAACCACGGTCACTTTGTCGCGGCCCTCTTGTGCGGCCTCGGCCATCTGCAAGCCGAGTTCGACAGCTTCTTCCATATCCGTTGCTATTGCGGCCTCACACAATTCGGTGATGTCGTACCCGACAAGTGCGGCGGGAACGAGGCCGAAGAACGAGAGCACCGAGTAACGACCGCCGATATCAGGTGGGTTGATAAACGCGCGAGAAAATTCGCGGTCTTCAGCAATCTGCGCGAGTTCGGTATCGGGATCCGTGATTGCCGCCCAACGCGCTCCGATCGGAACCTTGTCCCAGAAGTAGGCCAGTAAGGATTTGACCTCCAGCGTTCCGCCCGACTTCGAAGACACCAGAAAAAACGCATCTTTCCATTCGACCGACTCCACTGTCGCCGGATCTGTGGTGTCAAGAACGATCAGACGATCGTCATCAACTGCCGCCCGCAATACCTCGGGGCCGAGTGACGAACCACCCATGCCGATAAGCACAATTTTGCGCTGGGAGACCATGGCGGCCCACTTCTGGATGCCCGTCGCGTGGTCACGCATTCGTTCTGTCGAGTCGACCCAGCCCAATCGGTTGGGCGCCACGTTTCCCTCGGGCCACAGCGTCGCGTCCTTCGCCCGAAGTCGTTCTACCAATTCGTTCATCGAACGCTCTCGTCATCCTGCTCGCGCAGTGCTTCGTACTTGTCTGCAAGCACTTGCAGAAGTTGATCGTACGATTTCGTAAAGGAAGCGACGCCTTCATTTTCCAAAGTGTTTGCCACGTCGTGCATGTCGATGCCTGCCGCACCAAGGGCATCGAGTGCCTGACGCGCCTCGTGGACGTCTTGATCGACGGTACGCGACACAAGACCGTGAAGCTTGAGCGCGTCGATTGTCGGTTCCGGCAATGTGTTGACCGTGCGCGGACCGATCAGGTTGTCAACGTACAAAAGCTCTGGATATGCAGGATTTTTCGTCGATGTCGAGGCCCACAGCGGACGTTGCACTCTTGCGCCCTTGGCCGCAAGTGATTCCCATCGAGGACCTGAGAATCGCTCCAAGAACAACTGGTACGCCATTTTTGCCTGTGCGACAGCGGCCTTGCCTGCCAGTGAATCGTCAGCATGTAAATCATGCAGACGGCGGTCGAATTCGGTGTCGACACGACTCACAAAGAACGACGCGACGCTGTTGACTTTCGCGAGGT
>JBBSGY010000111.1:0-7521 GCA_038253645.1 Acidimicrobiales bacterium | reverse complement strand
TGCACGTGCCCCTGGCCCACTACTTCCGCCCATGTCCTTACGGGCATGAACGCGTGGGGTCGGGGCCATCGTGGCTCGCTATTCCTTCGATGTAAGGCTCTTTCATCCTCAGCTCCATGCCGGTTTATCCCGGCGCTTCAGTTATTTCGACGTGGACCCTTAGGGTGATCGATTCAGCTGTCAGACGTTGCGAGGCGGTCAATAGCGTCAATAGGGAACATGACGGTTGTATGACGCAATCGTATGTAATCGCACTCAGTGAATCATGATTGAAATCCCGAGAAGTTGCGGAATTCCAGCGTGTTAGCGCCTTCATGTGACTAAGTTCACCGCTTGTCGCGCATGAGAATCATATTGCGGACGTATTACGAGAGTTCGCCGCAGTAACGGTGAGCCATTCAGTTCTTGGAGGTTTGCAGTGTTACGTCGCATTATTCGTGCATGGTCGAGCATTTTGCTTGCAACGTTGCTCGTCATTGTGTTTCAGGTGAAGCCGGCTCAAGCCGCCAACGTCACGACGCCGTTCCACGTGAACTTCCAGAGCCAAAACGCAACGCCTCCAACCGGATACTCCGCCGACTATGGGCAGGCGTTCGACACGACGCGCGGTTATGGCTGGGTGGATGGCGCGGGCACGCCGCTGTCGCTTGTCGGCAATGGCCGCGAGCGCAACGCCGTTACGGACAAGCGTTTCGACACGTTCATGCATATGCAGCTTCCTGCGGGCTCGTCCGGTGTTACCGCTCCTGGTGCATGGAAGGCAGCGGTTCCGAACGGCACATACAGCGTGACGGTTGCCGCCGGCGATCCGAGCTACTTCGACAGCCACTCGGTTGTGAACGTGCAGGGACAGAAAGTAATCGACTTCACGCCGACCACTTCGAACCGGCAAGTGAACAACACGATCACGGTTGAAGTAGCAACCGGCTTTTTGACCGTGGATGCAATCGGGGGTACCAACACAAAGATCGACTTCCTCGACGCTGTGTTGCAAGACCCGACGCCGCCACCTCCTCCGCCGAACCCTGCGCCCGCAAGCGCAAAGGTGAACTTCCAAGCGCAGTCTTCGGCAACGCCGAGCGGCTATTCACCGGACTTCGGCCAAGCGTTCGATGCAACGCGAGGCTACGGCTGGGAAGACTCCACGGGTGCACCTATGTCACTTGTCGGTAATGGACGCGAGCGCAACTTGGCTACCGACAAGCGGCTCGACACCATCATGCAACCGCAATTGAAGGCCGGGTCGGCCGGTGTCACCACACAAGGCAAGTGGGAACTCGCTGTTTCCAATGGAACTTACGATGTTGTGCTGGGTGTCGGTGATCCTGGTTACTCCGACAGTCACGATGTCATCAACGCAGAGGGCGTGAAGATCGTTGACTTCATTCCTACCGATGCACAACGACAAACGGTTGTTGCTGCGCAAGCCGTCGTCGCCGATGGCCGGTTGACGCTTGACTTCAACGGTGGGACAAACGGAAAGGTCGCCTACCTGACTGTTTCGACGGCAACGGGGACCCCGCCGGCTGGTTCATTGAAGGTGTCGAGCCCGCAGGATTACACGGGTCTCAGCTCGCGACTTGTTTTCAGCACCGTCAAGACGCAAAGTCGTCCGGCCAAGGTGTTGACACTCTCGAACACTGGAACAAACCCGCTCGATGTAACGAACCTCGCGATCAGTGGTGCGCAGGCAAACGACTTCAAGTTCACCAGCGGCCAAGCAACGAGTTTCACGATTGCCGCGGGCGCCAGTCAGACGGTCTCGATCCTTTACACGCCGAATGGTGGTGGCTATCACATTCAGCCGACGTATATCAGTCACGCAACCCTTACCATCACCAGTAACGACGCGACGAACCCGCAGCTACTTACCGCACTTGGCGGACTCAACGCGCCGGACTACGCGAGTTTCTGGGAGCCGAGCCTGCAGGACGTATTCAATACAATCGGCTACAACGACAATGTCGTCGTAACGAACAAGCCGCAAGGTAACTCGATCAGCCCGGCATCGACCGCCGTGGGCGACGAAGTCGTGTCTGCTTACTGGAGGCGCGCTGACACAACGAAGCCGGTGACGATGCGTCCGCTCGCGCACTACTCCGGGCAAAACAGCTCGAGCTACCCGTCGTTCGGGTGGTACGACAAGGGTTCGGGTACGAAGAACTTCCTCTATTCGTTCCCCGTAGGTGCGCAGAACGATAATTACGGTGAGAACCAGATGTTGTTTCCCGGCACGACCACAAGCAACTACGCGTTCTCACCGACGGGATCGTTCGGTTATGTAGACAGCCAAAATACGTTCAGTGACGACTTTTTGAATCAAGGTTCTGGTCACTGGCACGACGTTCGCTGGTACCCCGCGAAAGACTCCTCCGGTAATGTGCTGGCAAATACGTGGCTTGTTGCTGACGACGTCGGTGGCCCTGTCAACAACTCGGCAAAGAACTGGGACAATCAAGACTTCGTATTTGTCGTGACAAATGCACAGCCCGATGGTGCCAACAATCAGCCTGCACCAGGAGTGTTGAGCCAGAACCTGTCATCGTTCCCGGGTACGGCCGGTGGTGTTGCAGGTAGCGGTTTCCCCTCAGCTCAGGGAACGATTGACACGAGCAAGATCACGTTTGCAAACAACCAGCTGCGCATCGCGACATCTAACGACACGAACACCGCTCATACAAATGCACTTCAGCTCGGGGTCAACGCCGGAACCCAATTTGCGGTGCAGAGCCGTCTCGTAGGACCGTTCGACGCGATCGATGCAGGCGCAGAACAACAAGGGATCTACTTCGGTCCCGATGGCAACAACTATTTAAAGGCCGAAGTGGAGTGGAATTCGACCGACAACATGCGGCACGTGACCGTGTGGAAAGAGCAAAACGGTTCGGGGAGTATTCTCTATTCCACGCCGTTACCGGCAACAGCGGCCTCAGTCGACTTGCGGATCGACATAGATCCCTCGCCGCAAGACTTGGTGCGCTACAACGGCAATCCGTATGCGAATGTGTCGTACGCACTAAGCGGAAGTTCGACGTTCACGAGGCTCAACACCGCTGACATTTCGATTCCGACGGGTTGGATAACGTCGAACACGCCGGCGGGCGTTGTGACCTCGCACCAGCAAGGTGGAACCCAGTTCACAGCCGTCTTTGCCAACTTCGCCGTCTCGCGCAATTACTAGCCGGCAACACCGCCGACCTTTGTCCCCTCAACCCGACATCGTCTGGTTGAGGGGACAAAGGTCGTGATGCTTTGCTACGCGAAGAGGGTTTCGCCCCAGTATTGCCGGGGAGAGACGCCGGGAGGGCATGCGAAGACGCCGCTGCCGACGTGTTGGATGTATTCGTTGAGAGCGTCATTGTGCTTACCGGCGAGGCTTGTGTTGATTCGAACGAACTGATTGCGTGGGTCGCGCTGGTAGGCAATGAAAAACAGTCCGGCGTCGAGGCGGCCAAGGCCGTCGGTTCCGTCGACAAAGCTGTAGCCGCGGCGCAGTAACACACTGCCGCCGTTGGTGGAGGAGTGCGCGAGACGAACGTGCGACGTCATGTCGATTTCCGGCTCGCCCTTGTCGTCTTTCGCGTCGAAGTCGAGCGTCTCGAATTCTTTTGCCTTGCCAAGAGGTGCGCCCTCGCCCTTAGTACGGCCGATGATTCGTTGCTGTTCCGAAAGTGGTGTCGAATCCCACGGTTCTATGAGCATGCGAATGCGACGTGTCACCAAGTAGGTGCCGTTATGCATCCAATCAGCACCGTCGCTCGCGGTCGCCCAAACATGTTGGTCGATCGCAGACTTGTTTTCGAGTTTGAGATTCGCAGTTCCGTCTTTGAATCCCATCAAGTTGCGCGGCGTTGCCTGCGTTGTGCTCGTAGAAGACGTGCGTCCGAATCCGAGTTGCGAGTAACGCACCTCGGCAACACCTCGGGCAAGGCGCACGAGATTTCGTATTGCATGAACGGCGACCTGTGGGTCGTCCGAGCAGGCTTGAATCGCTATATCACCGTTACTTCGTAGCGGATCGAGGTTGTCGCCCGGGAACGCGGGCAGTTCAACGAACGCGAAGGGACGCTTATTAGCGATGCCGAAGCGATCCTTGCCGGTCGCATCACGAAACAGCGTTGGTCCGAAGCCGATCGTCAGCGTGAGGTTGGCGGGATGAAGTCCGAGTGCCTCACCGCTGTCATCGGGGGCGGCAGCGGGGGAACCGTTGACCGCACCTCCGGCTCCTACGGCGCGCCCCGCAGTCATCGAGCGCGCTGCATCCGTCCAGCTACGCAGCATTGCGATGACAGCGGTTCGGTCATCAGTTAGTACGTCGAACGCTACGAAGTGCAATCGGTCTTGAGCGGGTGTGACGATTCCTGCTTGGTAATCACCGTCGAATGGAACAATTCCTCGTGCGGAACGAACAGGCGCTGAGGTGTTTGTTGCTGCACTGATACCGAAAGCGCCCGCAGATGCCGCCGCTGCGCCGATGCCGAGCGTGCCGAGGAACCGGCGGCGTGATAATTCGGAGGTCACGAACCGACTGCGGCGCCCAGCTGACCCAGCGGTTCGCTGAGCGCATCGACACGAGTTGCCAGTGCTTTGATCTCCGCCGGCGTGAGCGCTGTGTACGGCACGTAATTGTCGCTCGACTTATGTTTGTCGGGGTTGTGCTTGTCGAGGTTGTGCTTGTCGAGCTCGTCCTGCAGCGCCTTGAAGCGATCGGTGAGCGCGGCGGCAAGGTCGGGCTTTTTCGCGGTTAATACCGGTAGCAGCTGCGTGAGCACGGCCTCACTCCCATCGACATTGCCCGCAAAGTCCACGAGGTCGATGTGTGAGTAACGTTCCTCTTCGCCCGTCACTTTTGTCTTGGCTACTTCGTCGATGAGCGACTTCGCACCACTTGTCATCGTCAACGGTGTGATCTCGACGGTCTTGACCAGTTGCGCGAGTTTTTCGACGTTGGTTTCGAGGTCAGATGCAATCGTGGTGTCGTTACTGATGTCGTTCTTCTGCCAAAGGTCTTGCTCGAGTTTGTGGAAGCCGACAAACGGTGTTTTCTCATTCGCTGCGTCGATGCGCATATCGATCAGCGGATCGAGGTCGCCGAACGATTCCGCGATCGGTTCGATACGCTCGTAATGCAAACGTGCTGCGGGGTAGGCGGTCTTTGCTGCGGCCGCGTTCTTGGCTTTTACTGCGTCGACAAACGTTTCCGTCGCGTTCGCGAGCTCTTGCGTTTCATTTTCGACGTACTCGCGATATCCGCTCACCGCGCGGGCAACAGGTGTTTCGGGCTGCGTTGTCGCGGATGAACCTGTCACCGTGATCGTCTTGCGGATTCCGCTCCCGGTCATGCCGGGCTTGCACGCAACATCGTACTTGCCCGCCTGCAGGTCAACGTTGAGATCACGCTTGACCTGTGGGCCGATGTTTTCGACCTCGCCCATGATGCGGTCGCCGGCTGCATAGACGTAGACCTCGGTGGTCTGCGAACCCTTGTTCTCGACCTGAAACGTCTGACGGCCGGCTATCAGGTCGCTCTTGGAGAGGTCACATGCCGAGTCAGTCGAAGTAATCGACATCGTTTTGCCGGTTGCGGGAGTCGAATTTGAATTCGAGCAACCGGCCACGGCGACAACCGCGAGAACGGCAAGTAACGCTGTTTTTGAGAGCATTGACTACGGATTCCTTATTGTGGGGATTGAACAGGTGCGGGTTTTACGGCGGGTGTTCTGGTTCGCCCGCCGAAGATGAAAAGTGTCATCACAGGAACGATGTAACCGACGTAAGCGATTGCTTCGAGAACCGTTGTTGCAGGCGAAAAGTTGAAGATTCCTTTGAGGAGCGTGGCGTACCAGGAGCCTGGTCGAATCTGCTCGCTCACGTCGAACGCGTATGTGTGCGCGCCGAATAACACGTTGCCTTCTTGAAGGTCGTGCACTGCATACGCCGCAACACCGGCCGCGACGACGACGAGCCCGGCGCCGGTCCACATGAAAAAACGCGACAAGTTGAATCTTATCGAGCGCCTGTAAAGCAGCCACGCGAGGGTGATTGCCGTTGCAATGCCCAAAGTGAAACCGGTAACCGGCGACGCGGTTGAACCCGCCGCCTGCACCGCCGACCAGAAGAACAAAGCAGTTTCGAGGCCCTCACGAGCGACTGCGAGGAAGGCCGTTACAACGATCGCAGCTGTACCGATCGCCACTGCGTGTTCGAGGCGCCCGGTCAATTCGCCCTTGAGGGAGAGCGCAGTTCTGCGCATCCAGAAGATCATCCACGTAACAAATCCCACCGCAATGAGCGACATGACGCCGCCGAACGTCTCGCGGCTCGGACCTGTGGAAAGCAGGGTTGTGCTCGTGAACGTGAGGAGCGCGCCGAACAATGCACTTACTGCCACCGCAGCAAGCACGCCGTAACTCACGGGGCGGATGCGATCACGCCTGTCGATTTTCACCAAATAGGCGATGAGGATCGAAACGATGAGCGAGGCCTCGAGGCCTTCGCGAAGTCCAATCAGGTAGTTGCCGAACATTGAGTGTGTAAGTCTCCGAGGAACGAGGGACAGCCTTAGACCATGCGTTAGGTCAACCTAACATAGCTGGTAGCCGAAAGGGCCTGAGCGGTCATTTCGGCATGCCGTTCAGGAACGACCTGAGATGATCCTCATACGGGCCCGGATTTACGTTCCAGCCGGCGGCGTGACCGGCTCCCTCGACGGTGACGAGCGTGACGATGTCGGGGCGGGCTTTGACAAACGCCTTGTCGGGTTCAACGGGTACGACGTCGTCTTTCGTTCCGTAGAACAGCAATACCGGCATGTGGAAGTCGGCGGCGTGCTTGACCTGGTCGAGATCATTGAAATCGAACCCGGTGCGCCATGTAAAGACTTGTTCTGCGAGCCGAGTCTCGATGAGTGGCAAGTGATATGTGCCGCCTTGTGCGTCGAGTGTTGCGCGCCAGTCGAGAACCGGTGAATCGAGGATGAGGCCGCGAATCAAATCCGCCTTGGCCGAATGACGGGCTGTTTCGGCGACGATTGCACCGCCCATCGATCCACCGAACAGTACAACTCCGCTCGCGCCGTGCTGTTGGGCATAGGTGATCGCGCCGTCGACGTCATTCCATTCGGACGCACCCAGGTGACTCTTGCCATCGGGACTTAGCGGCGCCCCGACATCATTGCGGTAAGTGACCGAAAGGATGGGGTAGCCGGCGTCGTGGATCGACGGCATGACGCGCAGTGTGGATTCACGGGTGACTTTGTGGCCATGAACAATGATCACCCAAGTCGAGGACTTTCCCGGCACGAACCAGGCGGGCATCGGACCGAGTTTGCTCTGAACTTCGACGTGGTCGTAGGCGAGGCCCCGACTGCTGAGCGGATCACCGGCAAACGTATTTTCATCCCAATGAACTCGCATGCCAGTGGCAAGGCCGCCCGGTCCATTGGTGAGCCGGCGCGTGACGGTTTTCTGGTCGAGCGCCGTGATATCGCCGACGCCTGCACGGCCGTTCGACCAAGAAACT
>JBBSGY010000110.1:0-7547 GCA_038253645.1 Acidimicrobiales bacterium | reverse complement strand
GCTGCACTCGCACTCGTCATGGTGACGCTTGGACCGATCACCCACGTCCTTCCGCACGAGCGCCTCGCTGCCGCGGATCCCTAGATTTGACCCACATCGATGCCGGGAGCCCCATTTGTTTCATCTTCGATAGACGCTTGGCCGCCCGGAAGCGTCAGTTAACTCTCGCAAGCAACGCCGTCACCATCTCTGTCGAGCTTTGAGCTGTAACCAGGATCACCGCGATAAAGCGGTGCCGCGCCAGCGTCCTTCGCAGCAGTGCAGTTTGCGTAGGAGGCCGAGCCCCCACTCGAGGGCGCAGCTGTTGTTGCTGGCGCACGAGTCGTAGCCGGTGCAGCTGTCGTTGGCGGTTCGGTTGCTGGTGCGGCAGTTGTTGGTGCTTCGGTTACCGGCAATTCTGTGATCGGAGGCGCTGTTGTTGTGACGGGCGCACTTGTCGTTGTTGTGGTTGTTTCGGTCTTGTTACCGTCATCGTTCCCGACAGCGAGACCCAAAAGGATGAGAAGCAAGATGAGGACAAAGCCGATTAGCAGGACGAGGCCGCCGCATCCAAGAAGCTTCTGGGAGCCCGACATCTGGTCCCATTTCGTGGCACCTCCGGGGGAGGTGCCACCATCGAAGGAAATGGCACTTTGAACCGTGGTCGGGTCAGAACCAGCGCCGCCCGTTGGTGTGATCCTCTCGGTCGTAAAGACTGGCTTTGTCTGCTCGTTCTCACCGTCGTTGGTTGCCACCTGCGCGCGCCCCCTCATTGCGCTTGGAGGGGCCAATCTTGGCATGGAGGATTCTGGAAGGACGGACACATCCAGTGGACCCAGAGAATCGAGACGGTGATCGGATCACGGTGACCTAATTGGGCTTGTTGCCAAAGAGCCGGGCTTGAGTCATGAGAGGATGAGCCGTGGGATCACTGCGTAACTCGTCGCTTGCTGAAGCAGGGCGTTACGTCACCGGGCCGGTCATTGTGCTCTGTAGACAGATTCGAGATCACATTTGTCTCTGGCCTCATTGGATGCAGATCACGAGTGCAACTGCCTCGGTATTGTTGGTCGTCGTGATGGTCGCTATCACTGCTGCGGCAATCTCGGGTGACTCTGACTCTCCAAACACGGAAGTCGCAGAAACAGAGGCTGTGACAGGCACCGGCGAACCACAAAGCACACAGCCGAGCAGCTCGGCTGCACCAGATACCAGAACTACTGCAACACCAATAGTCACTTCCACGCCAGCTCCACCAACCGCAGCTACTGCGCCGGATCTTGCTGCACTCCGCATCGGCGATCCTAGAGAAGCCGCATCGTACTCACGAGATCTCTTTCCGACGTGGCTCGACCTTGATGGAAACGGCTGTGACGCAAGAGACGAGGTTCTTGCTGCCGAGTCAACGATTCCGGTGACGAAAGTCGGCGGGTGTGACGTTGCTTCCGGTTCGTGGCTCTCGATCTACGACGGCGTAACGGTGACGGAGCCATCCAAGCTCGATGTTGACCACATGGTGCCGCTGGCAGAGGCGTGGCGTTCGGGTGCGTACGCATGGGACGGCAATCGACGAGCGCAGTTCGCGAACCACACCGCCGACCCTGACCATTTGATCGCGGTGACAGCTGCATCAAACCGGTCCAAGAGTGACTCACCACCAAACGAGTGGCGCCCACCCATTCAGAGCTCCTGGTGTCGATACGCAACGGCATGGGTGAACATCAAAGTGAGGTGGGCCTTAACGTCTACAAACGCCGAACGTGATGCTCTGGGTCAGATGCTCGAAACCTGTTAGCCCGCTACCAAAGTGGTCTGTACACCAACGAATCGACATCGACGCAACCTACGTCGCTGACGTGAGCAGCATTCTCTACGGAACGCCCATCGGCGTTACCGCTGACGCGATCGCTACGTAAGCGGATAAAACCGTCGCTCGGAAGCGGTGACTCGTCGGCTCGGGTCGGCCGACTCCGGCACACCCGATTCTGCCCTCATCGTCACGCCGGTAGTGGCGCACCGCTGGAGCTTCCCTTCGGCGCGTCAAGTCCCGCCGGCGAGGCCCCCCGAACTTTTCCGCCTTCGGCGCCCTACGGGTCGGCTGCGCCGAGAAAAGTACGGCCCCCCACCTCTGGGACTTGACCCGGCTCCATCGATGCGCAGATGGCCGTCATGGCCATCAAGGCAGGGGCCTCGATGGCCCGCATCGAAAAGGAGCAATTCCATGAGCGCAACTGAAAACACCGGCGTGCAGCGCCACGACGTAAACCCCAACGAGCTTCTCGTTGACTGCAACATCCGTCTAGACACACGTCTCGACGGCGATTTCGTTGCAAGCATCAAAGACCATGGCGTACTGATGCCGATTGTTGCAGTGCGCACGAACGATGGCGCATTGCGTGTGCGGTTCGGTCACCGTCGAACAGCTGCGGCAATACAGGCGGGACTAGCAACCGTTCCCGTCGATGTCGTTGGTGACGAAGGCAGTGACGACGCCGCTCAGATGGAACGCGTGATTACCCAACACGCTGAGAATGCGTACCGCGCAAATCTGAGCGTTCAAGATGAGTTAAACGTCGTTGAGCAGCTGAGCGCGTTCGGACTGTCGGCATCGCAGATCAATAAGCGCACACGCATCAAGCGCGCAACTGTTGACGCAGCGATCACCGTTGCATCGTCGGAGCTGGCGAAGAAGGCAACCGAGCGTTACGACTTTCTGTCACTCGATCAGGCAGCGGCGGTTGCGGAGTTCGAGAGTGACGACGAAGCCGTAAAGGAACTTGTTGTCGCTGCAAAGAACGGCAGGTTCGACCACACGGTGCAACGGCTCCGTGATGAGCGTGCGGATCGTCAAGCTCAAGCGGCGCTACTTGCGGAACTGGGCGAAGCCGGAGTGACCGTGATCGAGCGGCCTGCATGGGGTAGCCCGATTCGCCTTCTCGGCAACATCGGAACAGACCAAAGCCCTATGACCGTCGAGACACATGCAAGCTGCCCCGGTCACGCTGCCTACTTGGCGGAGGTCTGGACAGACGCTGATGAGGAGGAAGACGACGAAGACGCCGAGCTTGTGTGGGAGCCGGTCTACGTCTGCACCGACCCCGTCGGTATCGGTCACATCGAGCTGAGGGAAACGCGCCGCGGGAGTGGAACCGAAACGCCCGAGGCCGGTGACGAGGCGAAGCGTGAGGAGCGCCGCAACGTCATCGCCAACAACAAGGCGTGGCGGTCGGCTGAGTCGGTCCGCCGAGAGTGGTTGTCGAAGTTCCTGGAACGCAAAACAGCCCCAAAGGATGCAATGCGATTCGTCATCGGCGAACTCGCCTGTGGCGGATACGAACTGCGCCAAGCAATGGAGCGCGGTCACCCGTTCGCCTGTCAGCTGCTCGACATTGAAACGGAAGAGCACCGGTTCACCGGGCGAACGGAGCCGCTCGTAACGGCGTTGACTGCTGCGACGGATGCCCGGTTGCAGGTAATGGCCGTGGGACTCGTCCTGGCTGCACAGGAAGATGCAACCGGAGTGCATTCGTGGCGTTCTCCCTCCGAAGGCACAGAGCGATACCTCCTCGCATTAGCCGGGTGGGGTTACGGACTCTCGGACGTCGAGAAGCTGATCACAGCAGACAGCGAAGCCGACTGACATAGGCCGCTGCGTGCACCCGGCGACCAACGAACGTCGGGTGCACCTCCGGCATACGCGCTTCTGCAGCAAGTCGTCACGCCGGAAGTGAGCGCATCGCCGGAGCTTCCCTTCGGCGCGTCAAGCCCCGCCGGCAGGGCCCCCCGAACTTTTCCGCCTTCGGCGCCCTGCGGGTGCTTCGCAGAAAAGCACGGCCCCCCACCTCTGGGGCTTGACCCGGCTCCACCGATGCGCATGGCGCTTTCCAGGCCATCAAGACAGCCGCCTCGATGGCCCGCATCGAGGGAGATCCACAGGAGGAACGGCAAATGACGACGACGCAAGCAGACGACAAGCGCAAGGCACTAATCGACAAGCTCGGCCAGCAGGTCGAAGCGCTGCGGACTAGTGAAGGGTGGCAGAAGTGGTTAGCCGCTGCCGCCCGGTTCCATGATTACTCATTCAACAATCAGCTACTCATCGCGGCGCAGTGTCCGCACGCTACGCACGTCGCAGGGTTCAACACCTGGAAGTCGTTCGGTCGTTGTGTCCGCAAGGGTGAGAAAGGAATCGCGATTCTTGCGCCGGTAGTGCGGAAGGTGACCGCAGAAAACGATGACCAGACAGACGGGCAACCCACCGAGAAGCGCCGCCTTACCGGCTTTCGGATCGCCTACGTCTTCGACATCTCCCAGACTGACGGCGAGGCTTTGAACGCCCCGACAATGCCGGTGCTCGAGGAACCCGGCCGGGAAGAACTACACAGGCAACTGTGTGAGGTCGTCCGCTCACGGAGCCTTGAGCTTGTCCTTTCCGCGGAAGCGAACGGACAGGCCCGGGGATGGTTTTCGCACGACTCACAACGCATCACGATCGTTGACATTTTCCCGGCTGCCTCGCAGTGCCGAACCTTGATTCACGAGCTCGCCCACTCCCTCGACCCTCGATGCAGCGGACAGCGACAAGCCACACGGGCAGAGATTGAACTGGTGGCGGAGTCGGTCGCCTACATCGTGGGGACACGTCTCGGCTTGGCGCTCGATGACTCGTCAACGACTTACGCCGCAAGCTGGGGAGCCGACACAGCGAAACTGCAATCACTAGCGGCCGAGGTGATCGGTCTTGCCGGCCAACTTGAAACACACATCGAGTCAGTCATGCAGCCCACCTGACCCTTGCGACACTAACAGTCAACCAATGAGAGCCGCCGATAACCACGGCGGCTCTTTTCGCGCCTCGCTGCCGGTCCACCTCTTTCTCCACTAATCGGCCGCTCATACCGGCACATAATCCGGGCTCCCAGATAAGGCACAGACTTGCTCGCGTCCGCAAGCGGACCGAGATTTTTGAGATTTCTCATCCCGTTTGGGGGGTCAGACCCCACGTATCTCTTGTGTGCTGAATATCGGAAGGCTTGGAACTGACCTCGATGGAGTGGTCGATTACTACACGGCGGAGGTCGAAGGCGAAGACGCGTCTATTCCGACTGCCTCACCTGAGCAGTCCGCGTCCGTTGCTGCGTCGAACTACTACCTGAAGAACGACACGCACGGTCGTTGGGTGGGCTCGCTGCGTGATCAGCTAGGAGTCAACGGAGTCGTCGATCCCGAAGCCTTTCGGCGTCTGCTGGAAGGCTGTCACCCATTGACCGGCGAACCTTTGACTCCCGGCGCTGTTGCAGCTCGGGCGAAACACATGAAGCAGGCCAAACGCCCGAGGCGGAAAAAGGACAACACGACGATTACCGTCACCGAAGCTGCCGGTCGACTGGATCTGTCGCCGAGGCACGTTCGCCGTCTACTCGAGAAGGGTGCAATTTTCGACGAAGAAGCAGCGTCAGAGTCCTGGGCCTATCTGCGAGGCGAGAAGGTCATCTACAACAAGAGCGGTCCTGGTCGCGCCGTCTGGAAGATCCCAGCACATGAGGTCGAGCGATTCATGGCCGATCGAGACGCTGCGTCGATGCGCCCTGGTTTCGACCTTACGCTGCGGCCGGTCAAGAGCGTCAGCATCCTTTGGGCCCTCGGCGCCCCTGAAGTCTCCAAGGTGGTGGCTGAAGCGCACCGTGAGGCTGTCGACGAAGTCATTGCGTACTACGAGTCCGCCGCAGTCTTCTCTCGCAAGCGCGTCGAAGGCGAGCAACTTCGCATCGAGACCGACGGCATGATCGGCGCCGCATTTGATCACCGCACCAGCCGGTCCGGCGACCCGTTGCTGCACACTCACGTCGTCACGTTCAACGTCACCAAGTGCGCAGATGGCGAATGGCGCAGCCTTGATGGCACGCCGATCTACGAGCACGCCAAGACCGGTGGCTACCTCTATCAAGCCCACCTTCGTCACGTTCTTTCGAAGCGGCTGGGGGTCGAGTGGACGGAAGTTGTCAACGGATGCGCCGAGGTCAAGGGCATTCCCCGAGAGGTGATTGACGCGTTCAGCAAGCGACGTGCAGAGATCGAATGCGCCGTTGCCGAGTCGGGTTACCAGTCTGCACGAGCGCACCAAGCTGCGACCCTGGAGACACGCCACCCAAAAGGTAGTCAGCCTGAGCCCCCCGTTGCCGTTGAGCGTTGGTGGCACGAAGCTCAGGCTCTTGGGTTCACGAAAGACCAGCTCAACGAATGTCTTAACCGTGCTGTCAAGACTGCGGAACAGACCTTCGTACAGACGCTGCCGGAACGCTTCGAGGCAATGATGGGCGAAGAAGGCCTGACAATGATGATGAGCACCTTCGCCCGGCGAGACGTTTTGCGTGAGCTTGCCGAGCAGTCCATCGACGAATGTTCGGCAACCGAACTGCGTGAACTGGTCGAGCAATTCATGGGAACGGCTGGTCCTGTTGACCTCAACGTCGCCGGCAAAGACAGCGACCTTGTGTTGACCGCTGAAGGTGAAGACAAAGCCAAGAGCGTCACTCGGCACTCGACTCCCGAGCTTCTCGACAAGGAAGCCTCACTGCTCGCTTGGGCAAACGGTGCGTTCGACGGAATGGGTCCCGTTGCTGCTGCCACGAGCGTCAGTGGTGCACTAGCTCGCAACCCCGAGCTCACCAACGAACAAGTGTCGATGGTCAAGTCGCTCACCCGAAGCGGCAACCGTCTGCACCTCGTCGTTGGCGACCCGGGTTCGGGTAAGACATACGCAGCCCGAGTGGCGGTCGAGGCATTCAGTGAGTCGGGCGTGCCTGTGATCGGCGCTGCCCTGAGCGCCGATGCCGGCGAGCAACTGGAGATGAGCATTGATCTCACCGGTCGCACCGGTCGAGAGGCGGGAACCGTCGCCAAGCTTCTTCGGGATCTGGATAACTCAGAACACGGTGGCTTCGCCAAGGGGACTGTTCTCATTCTCGATGAGGCGTCGATGGTCGGAACCAGAATGGTCTACCGGTTGGTAACGCACCTCGACAAGGTCGACGGCAGCCTCGTGTTGATGGGTGACCCGAATCAGCACGGTTCGGTCGAGACCGGTGGTTTCTATGCGCACCTCGCCAAGACACACGTAAAGCAGGTGTCGAGACTCACTGCGAACAATCGACAGACCGATGAAGTCGAGCGCAAGGCAATTGCGGAATTCCGCGAGGGCCAAATCAAGACGGCTCTCGATAGCTACGACGGCGCTGGCAAGGTCGTCCGGTCGGCAAGTCTCAGTGAGTCCTACGACGCGATGGTCAACGACTGGCATGCCGATTGGGTAGGTGGCGACCGCTCGCCGATGATGGCCGGTCTGAACTCGATGCGAACTGAGTTGAACGCCCGGGCGCGTAACAAGTTGCGCGACGCCGGCAAGCTCGGCGACATAACCATTGATGCCGGTGGTCGAGAGCTTGCAGTTGGTGATTGGATTGTCGCGCGCAAGAACGCTCGTCGCATCCGGGGCAAGAACGGAACCTTTGTGAAGAACGGCAGTCTCGGAACCGTTGTTGCTTTCGATGACAACAAGCGCACCGTTG
>JBBSGY010000109.1:0-7571 GCA_038253645.1 Acidimicrobiales bacterium | reverse complement strand
GTTGCAATTACGTACGTCATTGCCCAGGTGTAAGCGGCGTGCACATTGTTCGGAATAGAGCAGCAGGGTTCCGCGTACGTTTACGACGCTGCCAGGTACTCTTCGCCCGGACGGATCATAGCCACAGCCGCGCGAGTGGGCCCCGTAAAGACGTCGGCTCTTGCCTGCCCGGCAATGGTGAGTAATTGCGCGTGAGTGACGCCAGGTGCCGAGCGTCCGCCGATACGTCGCCTAGCGGGCAACTCCGGTTGTTCCGATGTCACGACTTGTTGCCTGGACGAGCGTACTGGCGAATTGAGCGCCCGCGTCCCAGCGCAACGTGTAGTCGGTTCCGGTAATCGCGCACTTGGCGATCAAGGCAGGATTTGCGTGTACCGCAAGCGGGCCGGGTTCGACGAAGTCAACATCGATCGGCGCGTTACAGTCGAGATGCACGCCCTCGGCGTCGATTCGCGCTCTGGCGGCCGTTAGGTGCCCGCCCTCGAGGATCTGGCTTGCGCCCACAAATATTACGTCGGTTGCTTGCAGTGACGAGTTGCCCTTCAAGAAGAACTTCAGCGCGAGTGGAGCCTCTTCAGTGCCATGGACTTCGCATCTTGCGCGATCTCCAACTAGGCCGATAGATACTTGCGTCCGCCCCGCAGTGTGTTCGGGCAATAGAATGCGCGTCATTGCCGGGATCAAATCACTCGGGTCATCCCAAAGAGTAAGTGGGGAGCCCACGGTCACGACTGTGTCGTCGCCGTAGCCCTCAATCGAGGGAGGTGGCGCCAAACCAATGGTCGTGCCGGCAGGCAAAAGCTCGATGATAAACGGCTGGTCGACAGCGGATGTAGTGAGGATTTGTATCGGGCCCGCCGAGTAAACGTCAAGTTGAAGCCGCCCGTCCGGTGTGTCGAACTCTGTTAACCGTGACGATGGTGCCGCGTTCACAGGCTTGCCGTAAAGATAAAACTGCGACGGTGACGCCGGTCGGACCGCGCTTGCTCAAAGTCTTGGATTCGATGATCGTTTTTGTCCACCATCGATGGTTTTCCATTTCGCGGTGTCGATGCAAATCGAGCCGCTGGTTCGATGGAAAGTCTCTCGTTATTCGGGCGCTATGTGACGATTCCGATTACGGGTGATCCGCTTCCACCGGCACCGAGTCCGCCCTCGAACGTCGCGTCGCCGAAGCAGAACACTCCGCCATCCGATGCCACAAGGCGGTAGCCGTTACCGGTTGGCGTCGAGGCCATCCCGACGATCGGCTGATTCAGTCTGGTGCCGCCGGTGGAGCCGTAGAAACGAGCATTGCCGAACGCGAATATTCCACCGTCTGAAGCAACCAGCCAGTAGCCCGCCCCATCCGGCGTTGCGGCCATACCGACAATCGGTTGATTCAGAATCATGCTTCCCGTCGACCCGTAAAAGCGCGCATCTCCGAACGCGAATATTCCGCCATCGGAAGCAACGAGCCAGTAACCCGTTCCCTGTGGTGTCGCAGCCATTCCGACGACCGGTCGATTCAGCCTTATGGCACCGGTCGACCCGTAAAACGCGGCGTCGCCGTAGCTGAAGATTCCGCCGTCTCGTCCAAGCAACCAGTAACCGCTGCCGCTTGCCGTCGACGCGAGCCCGACGACGGGCGAGTTCAATCTCATGTTTCCGGCAGAACCATGGAAGACCGCATTTCCATAGGTGAATATGCCGCCCGACTTCGACGCGAGCCAGTAGCCGCGTTGATCGGGTGTGGACGCGAGCCCTGCAATCGATTCGCCGGTCAAATTGCCGTAAGTGCCGGCTCCGCCATAACTCGCCACAGCACCGGCAGCCGTAACGATTCGATATGCGCGCGGGAAGCTGATGGGCCGGGTTATGGGGACGATTGGAGGTGGGAGAGATCCGCCGATTGTCGGTGTGCCCGTCGTCGGTGTTGCGATTGGGTCGCCGCTCGGCGTCGCCGTGAACAGATCGTGAGTCTCGAACGAACCGCCCAGGAGTTGGGAGCTGTCCGCGTTCAGCCACTTCGTCAAAACGGTTGCGTAAACGCTGTGGAAATCGACAGCAGGCTTGAGGTTGTAGTTCCCATCGAGAAAGGTGAGCGATGGCTGCGCGCCATATAGGCCCCGCGCACCTTGTCGCCCATCAGGAACATCGGGCTTGCCGTGCCATGGTCGGTTCCACCGGATGAATTCAGCTGTGGTCGACGGCCAAACTCCGAGAACGTCATCAGTGTGACGCGCCCCGCGAACCCCGAGCCGAGTGACGCGAAAAATTGTTCAACTGCACCATCGAGTTGTGAAAGCAGATCAGCGTGCGTTCCGGTTTCCGCCGAATGCGTATCGAACGAGCCAAAGCTGACGTTGAAAACGCGCACGCCAAGGTTCGCGTTAATGAGACGCGAAACCACGCTCAACTGTGAGTTCAGCGTCCCGTCGGGCAACTCCGGATTCGTATAAAGCGCATTTACTTGTGCACCCGAGTCCACACTCGTGCGCACAGTCAACGCGTAGGCGTCCGCGAGCACACCCATTCCCGAAGAGACGGAACCGTATTGACGAACGGCCTGCAGCGCTCGTTGCGCTGCGTCGTCGGGGACGTTGCCACCTAGCAGCAGGTTGTACTTATTGGACGGTAACACCATTGCAGCGGTCTGGGAACCCTGAAGGTGCAACGGAACGGAAGTTCCCAACGCAACGCCGTAAAACGGATCGGTGCCGAGATTGTCGAGATAGCGACCCAACCATCCGGTGCGGGTGGGTCCTGACGCCCAACCGGACATCCAGTCGGCCATCGAGTTGAAATGGCTGAGGTCGGGATTCATCGGAGCGACACCCTGAACGATTGCGACCTTGCCGCGGTCGTACCGGCTCTTCAATTTCGAGAGCGACGGATGCAACCCGACGCCGGGTGCAATTGGCAGCGCCGCGCTCGGGCTGATTGCCAAGTTCTGGCGCAAGTCGTAGTACTTCGGCGTGCCGGTCGGCACGACGGTATTGAGGCCATCGTTGCCGCCGCCCATTTGAATTACGACCAGCACTCCGTCGTTTGCGCCCAGCGGGCTAGCGGCCCAGGCAGCGGACTCCTTCAGCCAGCTCGGAATCATGCTCAGCGCGGTGCCCGCTCCGACCGCTTGCAGAAACGCGCGGCGTGAAAACATCAGCGGACTCAGCTGCGGAGCCCTGGAGAGCGCGTATTGAATATCCTCGAATTCCAAATCTGCCACTGTTCAACCCACCTGGAACTCGGGAGCGAGAAGGCCCGTTGTGATGAGGTTGGGTTGCTCCGCCCAGCCTTGGGCGTAACGCTCTGCATAAGCGACCGATTCGAGGACCGAGCGCGTGCTCGCCGACGGTCGGTCTATTCCGAATGCGTCGATCGCACGTTGTGCAGCGGTTTGAATGCTCACGTTCTTCGTGCCGGCAAGGAGCCCCACTTCGAGCGCTGTCCATGACGTGTTGCGGGCCGCATTTATACGCGCCCACATTGACGCGTTCGAGATCCAGTAACGCCCCGTCTTCCAGCCCGCAACGTTGGGCGGGACCAATAACAGCTGGCCCATCGCGTCGAGATACCACTCGGGATGCATCTTGTTCGACGCCAACCCCGTGTAACGCATCGCCGCAACCAGAAACTCGACGGGATTTCGGATGTGTTCATGTCGCGCAGCGTCGGCGTAGAACTCCGGTCGCAGGAACATTGCGCGCAATAGGGACGTGATATCGAGATTGCTCGCAATGAAGGCATCGGCGATCGCGTTCAGCGCTAACGTCGAGCCATTGCTGCCGGCAAAGTACGTCCAAAACTTGTCCACGATAAACATCGCCATCGTGCGCTGTTTTGCGCCGTAGCAAATCTCGTCGATGACATCAGGCCCGTTCCAGTTCTTGGAAATTCCGAAGAATGTCTTCGTGCCTTCGTCATGCCACGAAGGCGTGAATCCGTATGTGTTGCTGTCGTGCGGCAATCCGTGCCCTGTCCACGCGCGCGCAGCGGCGACAACATCGGCTTGCGTGTACTGATTCACGCCGAGCGTGAACAGTTCCATCATCTCGCGTGCGAAGTTCTCGTTGGGGCCGCCGGCAACGTTGTTGGCATTGTCAAGCCACTCGAGCATCGCCGGCGAAATTGCAACCGCTTGTGCGAGAGTTCGGAAGCTACCCATGCCGGTGTCGCGGAACAGCTGGAGCTGATTCCACATGTTGATGAAGTCGGTCTTCTCCAGCGACGACGTGAAGTGACCGTGCCAGAACACGGTCATCTTTTCGGCCAGCGCAGCGGGCGTCGACTTCATGCGATCGAACCACCAGTAGATGAAGGTGACATAACGATCGTTCCATGGTGCAGAACGGTCCAGCACAACGGCCGGAGGTAGTACCGGCGGCACATTGCTGCGGTCGAGCACGCGGTCCACGACCTGGGGAAGGTCATATTGCGCAAGCGCGCTTATCTCGTCTGGAAGACCTCCGAAGCCCGCTCGGCGAAGAAGGTGAGCTACGTCGCTATATGGCGTTGGCAAACTACGAACCTCGGGGGACTGCTCGGGGGAAGTCCTTCCTCTTCGGCGCGTTTCGTCAACAACTTGAGCTCAGTTGTCAATCAATCGAACCCAGCACGCGAATTCCGGGCCGACGAGCGGGCGAAAACAAGATCCACTAAAGCCGCATGCGCCTGACTTCGATATCGAGACCGGCGGGCCAACGGGCTCGACAAACCGAAAACTCTCCAAGGACTCACTCCCATGAGCGACACGAATCCGGGCCAGTGGCCGCAGCAGCCGTTCCACCAGCCTCCCGCTCCGCCGGCGCACGTGCCCGACTACATGGTCTGGGCAATCCTCGAAATGCTTTTCTGCTGCCAACCTCTCGGGATCGTGGGACTCGTCTTCGCTGTAATGGCGAACTCGAAGAAGAACTCCGGCGACATTGCCGGAGCAACTGTCGACGCGATGAACTCGAAGAAGTTCTTGAAAATCGGTGCATGGATCGGCGGCGTCATAGCGCTTCTCTACCTTGTGTTTTACGGAGTGATGTTTGTCCTGGCAATCCTCGGAAACACATCGGGCACGCACTGAAATCCATGCGAACCGTTGAGCGCCTGCAGCGGTTCCCGCTGTTCGCCCCAATCGCGGCCGGCATTGCGGGAGTTTTGGCGGCCGGTTTTGCGTGGGCTGGTAAACCTGGTCGTTCGGGTTGGTTGCCGCCGTGTCCCTTGCATGCGGTGACGGGCCTCTACTGCCCCGGATGTGGCGGCACACGCGCTCTTCACGCGCTGATGCACGGCAATCTCGGTGCGGCCTTTCACGACAACGCTCTGACCATTGGCTTGCTGCCTGTTGCAGTCTTGCTTTGGATCAGGTGGACCATTGAACGTAAGAACGGTCGCGTGCACAGCGGTTCACCGGCCTGGCTTCCCGCCGCCGCATTGATTGTGCTGGTTGGCTTCACCGCAACGCGAAACCTCTCGTTTGCACCATTCGATTGGCTCGCCCCGCTACCCGCCTGATCCTCGCACGCTCCCTTCTCGCAACGCCCATTTCGTGGTGAATCTGCCGAACACCCATTTCGTTGCGCGATTGAATCGACCGCCCGCATCAGACGATGAGTAGCCAGCGTGGCACGTCGTAATGCTATTCGCAGCTTGCAATTACACAGCGAGTGATGATTCGAAACTCGGCCCGGAGGTGTTTACGAGACGCGGGCGCGCGGCGTCCCGGAGAGCGGGTTCCGCGGCGAGGATGACGGAAAGATATGGCGTTGCGCGCATGACCTTGAGAATAGGGCTCGGTTCATGGTCCGCAGATCTCGCGGCAGCGCTAAGCACATCACGCATCGCAATCTCGTCGGTGACGAGCTCATCTCTGGCCGCTGCGACGTTGTCCTGACGTGCCTGGGCATCGGTTGTCGGTGCATTCAGGAGGCCACACACGATCTTCAAGTTGAAAGTTGCCCTTGCCATACGGTCGACCTGAGCCTTCATCGCGACCGCGGCAAACTCAGCTTCCTCCGGAAAGCGCCGGGTGCGGGCCTCTTCCAAGGTTTTCAAACCCCTCCAAAGCTCTTGTGCAATTCCGGGACTTCTTTCACAAAAATCGCGAAAATCGTCTCGGTTTCTTTCTCGTGGCGACGAACATTCGATGATGACTTCTAGCATCCGCCCGTAGAGGTTGAGTCGTGTCTCGTTGCTGAGGTTCGGTCCGAGTTTCACCATTCGCGAGATCGCGATTGCCGGCTTGAGGTGTCGAAGCATGTAGGTCGGGAGGCGACTTCCCCCACGCTGGAGCGGTACGGCACGACCCTGTTTACGCGTTCTCGCGTGATATTGCGCGCCCGCCAATATCTTGCCGATCGCTTTGTCCAGAATTTGGCCAACTCGTGAATTGCTCAAGCCAAGCTCTTTGCTGATTTGCACCTCAGCCTTTGGACCTCTGTCGGCACCGATCCCAAAAACCCCTTTTAGCACCGTTCCCTCTCGTTCAGTTGGGCGAAAGCGCTGTACGCCCGGTGCTGACGGGATGCTGACGTCAAGAATCCTCGCGAGTTGCCGGGCGATTTGATTACGCAACAAAGAGCTGTCGAAATCGAAGTGCTCAATGGTGACGAGCTTGTCCCGATCAGTCGCCAATTCCAACGGAAGGGAGCGGTCGGCGGGCGCCATTTCGGTGCCCAGCCACGTCAAGAAGGCACGAATTTGGTTGAGCTCGTCGGTTTCGGTGAGAGGCGGGTCATTCGCAACCGGGAGTGAGTCGCGTAGCTTGGCTTGTTGTTCAGCGAGTCGCGCAACTTCCCAGAACCTATTGTCATCGAACCTGCCGGTGTTATCCGTTCGGCCGTAGAAGCCATTGGAAACTTCGTTCGCAGCCGCTGCTTGCATCGCGCGGATCACAGGCCCGATTGCATTGGTTTTCAGAAGCTCAATGGTTGGGTCGGCACCTGTCGCATTCGGCGGCAACGCGAAGGCGTGCACGAATTCGGCGAAGCCAAGCCTGGCTGCTTGCATAAGGTCAACCGTTGCCACGTTGTTGTTGAACGCGAGCAATTGGGCCACCATCTCGCGATGTTCGGCAGTGAACTCGATGCCGGCGGCCTGCGCCTGACCGAGCGCGAATAGAGCGAGGCTGTCGACGTATTCTTGATGTGCAGCGACGACCCTTCCAAGTGCAGCACGCCCGGCGTCTCTGACGTGCCGAGCGTCGGCCTTGACGGTTTCGTCGGCGCTCTTGAGGCCTTTCACGACTCTCGGTTGGCGACCCGAGCGCACGAGTTGCAGGTTGGCGACCAGTTGCTTATTCGGGTCCACGCTTGATGGTCCGATGAAACTCGACTCCAAAGCAAATCCTTCGCATGTGAGCTACGAAGCGGAGCCCCTGGGTCAAGTATTCCGAGGCATGTAGCGTTGTCTGTCCGAGCCGGCAACGGTCAGACGGCCGAAGTAGCTCAAAAAGCTGGCGAGTCCGTGCGAGTGTCAGTCAAGAACATCGACCGCGACACAGCGCGTCTCTTTGTGATCGGTTGCGAGATCACTGACCGCCTGGGAGGCCGGGGTTCGACAAACTGCAGCACAGTTACGATTACAACCTCGAGTTGACT
>JBBSGY010000108.1:0-7593 GCA_038253645.1 Acidimicrobiales bacterium | reverse complement strand
TGCATCCGGGTCTCAGCCCGTGAGACCTCCGATCGAGGGCATCGACGACGTTGACATTTGGTTCAGTCGTGAAGCCACATCTGCCAAGGCAGTTCCGGAGAGTTTGGTTGTGCTCGGCGGCGGAACAGTCGCAGTCGAGATGGCGCAGGCGTGGAAATCACTCGGCGTTTCCGAGGTCACAATGGTCGCGCGTGGCAAGAAGTTGATCGAACGTGAAGAACCGTTCGCTTCTGAAGCCATTTTGCAGTCGTTTCGCGACATGGGCATCGATGTGCGATTGGGCGTAAATGTGCAGCGGCTGCGCAAAGCTGCTGACGGCACCGAGGTGTTGCTCGACGATGGAAGCACAATCACCACCGAAAAGCTTCTTATTGCCACCGGTCGTAAGCCGAACACGATTGACGTTGGAATCGAAACGGTCGGTCTCGAGCCGGGTAAACCGATCGAGGTCGACGAGTATCTACGGGCGAAAAATGTAACCGGGACGTGGCTTTACGCTGTGGGCGACGTCAATGGCATTGCTCCATTCACGCACATGGGCAAGTACCAGGCAAGAATCGCGGGTGATGTGATCAGCGGCAAAGACATTGTCGACTGGGCGGATTACCACGCGATCCCAGGCGTAGTCTTTACTGAGCCACAGGTTGCTTCGGTTGGCATGCGTTGTTCGGCTGCACATAGTGCCGGCCTGCACGTGCGAGAGGTGCAAGTACCGTGGACATCTGCCGCTGGAGCCGCGATTGCGGGGGTCAGCAATGCAATTGCACAGCTGGTGGTCGATGACGATCGTCGCGTAATTCTCGGTGCAACTTTTGTTGGACCGGATGCCGGCGAGATGCTGCATGCTGCAACAATCGCGATTGCAGGCGAAGTGACACTTGACCACCTCTGGCACGCCATCCCTTCATTCCCCACAATCAGCGAAATTTGGTTGCGCTTGTTAGAGGAATACGGCCTTTAGGAGCCTCCTTAAAGGCGCTCGGTTACCCGGAACCTCGTGAACATTTCTTCTGAGAACCAGCCCTCGTCGCGAGTGCGCTTGATCACGTTTGTATGTTCTTTGGTCTTGTAGGCAAATGTGAGAGCGTCGTCGAGCGAGTTCCAAATGCTGAATGTGGATTGTTGACCGACCGGCCACTCACCGATGCCCAAAGCGAGCGAACATCCTGGTTGTGCTTGCAATGAACTATCGACTACCGGCACGGACCGCGCGAACCGCCAGAACTTCAACAGCGGAATCGACGCGCGAGTGAGTATCGCGACCTCGCCTTCGTAACGTTGGACGGCGCGAATTCCATTGAAGGGATCCATGCCGCCCCAGGTTCCGCGCGACAGCACGGGCGACAACATGAAGTGTTCAATCGAATCCGCTGTCGATCGCCAGCGCTCGAGGATCGACGAATCTTCGAGGAAGGCCTTGCGGGTGACTTCGTCTTCCCAAACTGCAAAAATCGCCCATCGGCTGATGTCGACGCTGAACTTGGTTGTGTTGCGAGCTGACGTTCCGAGCACCTTGCCGAGTACACAGCCTTCAGTCGAGGTGAGCTCCCAGCGTTCGGCGGGCAGGGTGACCAACTTCGATACCGAGCGGTGTACTTTGAAAGCTCCCAGGTGGAACGAGGCGACCCGACTCATGTGCCGGCCCGGGTAACGTCTCGATCCGTGGCATTGGCGGCGATCGTGGGATACCTGCTCGGATCATTTCCGACTGCGCGAATAGTTGGACGCATTTATCGTGTTGACCCATTGCGGCAGGGGGATCGCAACCCCGGCTGGTGGAACATGCGCGCACTCGTCGGTGATCTCCGGGCACTGCCTGTACTTCTATTCGATACCGCGAAAGGTGCGGCAGCAGCCGGTGTCGGCATTGCGCTTTGGGGACCTTGGTGGACTGCGTACATCGCCGTGTTGTTTGCGATGTTAGGCCACTCATTTCCGTTGTTCGCACGTTTGCGAGGCGGCAAGGCGGTTCTCACATGGGCGGGTGGAATGTTGGTCGTCGCAACTACACCTGCCTTAATTGCGATTGCAATCGGAATCATCATTGCTGCACTCACCAGGCGTCCGGCATGGGGCCCGCTTGTTGCAACCTTTACATTTCCCGTGTTGCAAGCCTTCTTCCAGCCTGCCACGCACGTAGCTGCTACTGGGGTGTTGATGACATTCATAGGCCTGCGTTTCGCGACCGGTTTTGCGGGCCGTATTCGCGACCTCTCCACGTCCGCACGGACCAAAGTGTCGCCTGTGTAAGTCGCAGGATTGCGGGTATGTCGCTGACCGGCGACAAATAGACACCGGCTGTGCGCGACACGTATGCACGGCGAAGGCCGAATCCAAGTGAAGCTCGAATAAGCACGAACAAAGCATCGAATACATTTCCCCGCCGCGTCAGCAATCGTGGGATTGGCACAACGAGCGTCAGCCAAAGAAGTGCGAGGTCACTCCACTGCTGCGCGCGGCTACTTGCATCCGGCATTGGCAACGAGCGGCCCCATTCATTCCAAAGATTACGAACACCGTCATGCATATCGACCTCGATGAGGGCTGAGCCATCGAGGAACTTTACGCGTGCATCGAACTTCGAAAGCATGCGTGCAAGCGCAATGTCGTCTGTCATGTGACCGCGAATCCCGTGAAAGCCACCTTGACTCACAAACCAATCACGACGAAACGCCATGCACTGTCCGTTGGCGATTGCTCGATGCGAGCGAAGCGGGGCCCCCGGTGGGCCAAAGCGATAGACGAGTGTTGTAAGCATTGACGTGTTCAGGGCTACCTCGGCGATCGTGTCGCATCTGAAACGGCACGCGAACGAAACAAAGTCGGCCGTGCCGAGTTGCTCGACCAACGCACCAATGAGGCCCGGGCGCGGGATCGTATCAGCATCAAGACATACGACGACGTCGCCGGTCGCTTGATCAAGACCTTGTTGTAGTGCCCATGACTTACCGATCCAGCCGGCGGGTAATTCGTGTCCTGCAATCACACGCGCCCCTAGCTTGTCGGCGACCGCCGCTGTTTCATCCGTCGAGCAGTCGTCGACAACGATTACTTCGTGGACGTCTTCCAAGCCTTCGAGGCATTTGGCGATTCGTCCCGCCTCATTGCGAGCCGGGATCAGAACCGACACTCGATCACCCTTTGCCGGCACAGGTTTCACGGGCACAGGTTTCGCCGGTGACATGTGGGCGCCATGTCGAAGTCGATTGACAAGCACGCCGAGCGCAATGGCCTGTGCAATGGCTTGTGCGATATGAAAAGGCTTCACCGGCGGAGATCCTGAGCGACCATGTCGGCGACAATCTTCCCCGACATTGCGGCGAGTGGCAGACCACCCCCGGGATGAGACGATCCACCGCAGAGATATAAGCCCTGAACAGGGCCGCGATTCGATGCCCGGAAAAACGACGAACGTTTGGAATTTGACGACGTTCCATAAATTGCGCCGCCCGGGTCACCGAACCGAGTTTCGAGGTCTGCCGGCGTCAGTTGCTCGTGAATTCGGACACGTGAGGCAATGCCGAGCCGGTCGATGATGCCTCGACCGTATGCCTGCCAATCGGTGCAAGCGCCTGCCGCGACATTTACAAGAATGAACCAACTCTCGTAGCCGTCCGGCGCGAGTGACGAATCCGTGACCGATGGATTGCAAACATAAATGGTTGGATCGTTCGGCACGCCGGAACCGTGAAAGATCGCTTCGAACTCACGTCGTTGATCCCGGGTGTACCAAACGTTGTGATGCACCACGTCATCACTGCGTCCGCTGACGCCAAGCATCATTGCGAACACCGACGACGACCGACCGGCGCGCGCAGCGCGCGTAAGCCGACTCGAATTGGGCAGCAGATCTGCATACAGGTTCTCAGCGTTGACATTGCAAACGACGATGTCAGCGGCAACTTCGTGATTACCAAATCGAACGCCCACGATGCGATCTGCGCGCGCGACAAGCCGAGTCGCCGGGGTATTCGTGTGAACAGCGATCCCGCATTGGATCGCGAGTTTGCTGAGCGAAGTCGCGAAGCGCCCGAGCCCTCCGCGCACGTGCCACGCTCCGTACTTCTGCTCCACATGTGGAATGCAGGACAACGTTGCCGGGGCTTCGAACGGAGACGAACCGGAATATGTGGCAAACCGGTTCATCCATGCTTGAAGTCGTGCGTCATGAAATAGCGATCGTGATCGCGAACTCAAGGTTCGAAACGCATCAATGCGTGCCAAATCCCAAGGGCTCCACATGCGACGCGCGAGCGCAAGTGGAGATTCTATCGGGCCACTGAAGAATGTTCGCTCGGCGACATTCCAAACACTGGCTGAGTGTTGACGCATCGCGTTCCAATCGTCGGCACCGCGTGCTGCAAACGCGCCGAATGAGTCGCGTGTCTTGCCTCCATCATTGAATGTGTCGAGCACCTCACCATCGAAGTGGTGACGGAACGTGTGATCAAGGCGAACGAGCGACACAAAATCATCAAGGCTCGAACCTGCGACGGAAAAGAGATCTCGAAAGACCTCGGGCAACGTGAGAAGAGAGGGTCCGGTGTCAAACGTGAAACCGTCGATGTGGGTCGCGCCAAGTTTGCCTCCCACATGGTTGCCGCGTTCGAATATAGATACCTCGTGATCCATCGCCCGCAAGCGAATAGCGGTGGCAAGTCCGCCGACCCCCGATCCGACGACTACGACGCGAGCCATCGGTGCCGTTTCAACGAGAGCGCGACGAGGGGTGCCGAGACGGCCGTGCCGACCGCTGCAACGGCCGGACGGTCAAAGGCGAATGGGAGTACGAAGCCGATTGCCGAGAAGCCCACCATCCACAAATAAAGCGCCACGAGTCCGTTGTTGGGCACTTCGCTTTCGAGGAATCGGCCGGTCAGCGCACAAAGAAGCGTGCCGGCGACGAACCACCCGAGAAAATTTACGATCGGGATGCCCTGCCATGCCGGCCCGGATCGCACCCATATCCAAAAGCCGTAATTGGTCATCAAAGGGTCCAAGAAGAGGTCCCACGCCATCAATGCCCACCCACCGGCGAGCGCCCTCAGGACCGGAGAACGGCTGAGACTGCGACCGATTTCCCAGCTCGGAAGGCCCATTGCGATCCACGCGAGCGGAACGATCAATGGAACCCCGCCGAGCTGGGGCCGGAGCTCCGATCCGTAGGAGTAATCACCGAATGGCAGCCCGGAGCGCTGCCCAAGGCTTTCGATGACGAGTGAAACGGCAAATAGAGCCAGGCCGAGTACGACGATTTGCTTGGGTCGGGTCGTCGCCATGGCGATCAAAAAGGTGGCAACTGTCAGGAAAATCACGGTCACGGTCACCAGAGCGAAAGCCTCGTCCGGCGCCAGTGGAAGTGCAATCTGAGCAGCTACCACGACCAGAAACGAAGCCGCAGCCCAACGCCGTCGAGGGCTGGTCACAAGTTGATGCAAGCGCCGTTCGACAGTTATGGACACGGCCGGATCGTAGAACGGAGCGGGCTTGCCGGTGCCCGCCCCAGTCCACTAACCCTTTTACACTCAGCGTTATTAAGGAACACTCTGTCAATCGCGTTGCCGCCATAGGCTTTTTCTCGTCCGTGTTGATCGCGGTTGCCAGCGCGGCGCGCGGATGGCCTTTTTCGACTCTTACCGCGGGACCATGGTTTTACCAATACAACGCAACTTCGACACCTCTTCGGTACGCGATGCTGGCTCTACTTTTCGCCGGGGTAGGAGGTATTTGCTGGGGCTGGGTGCGCTTGCTCGGGATTGTGCGAACGAGCGAAGTCCCATTGAAAACACTCATCCGGGTCGCAGTTGCCTGGTCAGCTCCGCTTTGCATTGCGGTTCCGCTATTCAGCGGCGACGTATTCGTTTATTACGTCGACGGAGAAGCGCTTGCGCGCGGATTCAATCCGTATCAGAGCGGCGTATCCGCGTTGGGTCCGACGGAAATGGTCCACATGGTTCACGAGCTCTGGCGGACAACGACGACTATGTATGGACCGGTGTTCATGCGTCTCGCGCAAGGCGTTGCAGAAATTTCCGGAGGCAGTGTCGTCACCGCAGTTCTTATCTTTCGCGCGATTGCAGTGTTGTCGGTCATCGGAATGGCAGCATCAGTGGTGGCCATTGCAAGAGGACTCGGCCGGCCTGCCGGTCAAGGGTTCGTGTTCGCGGTAATGAATCCACTCACGTTGCTGCATTTGTTGAACGGCGCACACAACGACGCAACAATGCTTGCACTGCTGATGGGTGGTCTTGCGTTCGGAGTTACGCTTGCCGCTGACAAGACGAAGCGTGTCTTGGTTTGGCGCATGCTGGCCATCGCATTCTGTGTAACGGGCGCAATGTTCAAAATCCCCGCGTTCGCGGGTGTGCTCGTGCTCGGTTGGATGTGGTGTTCCGAGGGCAGCTCGATTGCCAAGCGAATGATCGGTGCTGCTGTCGCTGGAGCAGTCGGCCTAGTGTTATTCGAATTGCTGACGCTCGCATCCGGTCTTGGCTGGGGGTGGACGGCGTCATCTGACGTGCCGGGCCTTGCACATCCTTTGCTTGCGCCCGCGAACGCGGTTCCGCTCTCCTTCGGCGGCTTGTTCGGCAACGGTTTCGGGCTCAATTCGATCACTCGTGGCATTGCGACTTTTTCGTCCGTGATCTTTGGAACATGGTTGATATTCAGAACGGGACGACACGGAACCAACGAGCAACTTGTGCGGGCACTCGGCTGGGCAGTGCTTGCAATCGCGTGGTTGGGCCCAGCGCTTTACCCCTGGTATCTCACGTGGGGAGTTGTGATTGTCGGAGCAATCGGAATTGGGCGACTGGAAAAGCCGCTGACTGTGGCCATCATTTTGGTGACATTCTTGATTGCACCCGGTGGGTATGGCTTTCTCGACCTATGGGCTGATTGGCGGCGCACCGCCACCGCGTTTGTCGTGACGGCCGCGTACGCATGGGCGATTTGGAGCGTCGTGCCGCGGAAAATTTTTGGTCACGCAGCAGGTTTATTTTCACAGAATTCGGGAAGAATGTAGATATGAGTATTATCGGATATCTAATTGTGGGTCTCATTGCAGGCTTTTTGGCACGCGCACTCGTACCGGGTCGCGACTCCATGGGTCTGCTTGGCACCCTTGTTCTGGGACTCGTCGGCTCGTTGGTCGGTGGATTCCTTGCGCAGGCATTGTTCAATGACGGCGCGGTAGGAATCATCGGTTCGACTGTCGGCGCAATCGTCGTGTTGCTCGTATACCGCGCGGTCACGGGTCGTAGCCGCCGGTCGGTTACCTGATCAAGTCCTTACTCAACGCGTAAAGGATGAGCGTGAGGCTCGGGCCGTCGCTGACGTCGCCCTTGTCGATGAGCGCAAGCAAATCATCCCTCGTAAGCCAGGCGATGTCGCCGGCTGACTGTGTATCGCGGCCGGGGCCCTCAAATGTGGCCTCGGCCGTGATGAAACTGCGAACTTCGATCTCGACACGGCTGTTCATGGGTTGAAACGACAACAATGACCGAGTGTCGTCCCCTGCTTTCCACCCCGTTGCTTCAAGCATGCATCGCCGGGCGGTGTTCTTCGCGGTTTCGCGCTTCTCGACCATCCCGG
>JBBSGY010000107.1:0-7605 GCA_038253645.1 Acidimicrobiales bacterium | reverse complement strand
GAGTGAAATCCAGCTGACATATTGCTGTCCTGAGCCGAGCCGGCCTCCGAGACACAGCCGGAATAGTGGGGTTTGTTGCGACAAAATGCCTTTGCCCTCGGCCAGGACGATGCCGGAGCGGATAGTCACCACCCGCATGCCGGCTTCACTTGCCGAAGCCGTCATTGCCTCCCAACGCTTGCAGAGCTCCGCCAGAAACCCGGCGCCCGCGGATGACTCCTCCGTGAGCACCTCGTCACCACGGTCGCCGTAGTAACCAACCGCTGAGGCGGAGATCAGGACTTTCGGCGGAAATTGAAGCTGCAAGAGCGCTCCGACGAGAATCTCGGTACTTGCGATGCGACTGTCCCAGAGGCGTCGTTTGTGCCGCATGGTCCACCGCTTCTCGCCAATAGAAACACCACCGACGTTGATGACAGCATCAAGACCTTCCATTGCCGCAAGGTCAATTGCCGCACGTGATGGCCTTGGATTCCAGCCGATTTCGCCTTCGAGGACTGCTGCCGACCGCACCAGCGGAATAACGGTGTGACCCAGTTCACGCAAGCGTTCAGTTGTCGCGTGTCCGATCAATCCATGTGAGCCTGCGACGAGAATCTTCACCGGCTGCATCCTTTCAGCACTTCTTGCCCTCCTCGGGTTGATAAGTCGCGTTTACCGTGTCAACCGCCGTGTGTCCGTCGGCATAGGAGCGGGTGCGTTCTGTTGTGACATGAGTGCAAGCACCGCGTGGCGCTGTTGATTGTCCGGTCTGCTCACCCGCTGCGTAATGAGTCGAATAGAGCGTGACCGTGATGCTCGTTGCTGTGTAAGAAGGCCAGATCAATACACCGTAGGGCGTCGTGTTGCGTATTTGAAGGTCGGGGTGCGGATAGGCCACGGTTGCCTCGCGTCCGTACGGGTAGCGGCTGATATAGATCGTGTGCGCCTGGTACTCGCCATAGTCGAGCCCACCAAAGAACGATGCGTTGAACAGCGTTGTGGCGAATTGGGAGATCCCTCCGCCGACTGCCTCGGCAAATTTTCCGTCTTCGATGACGTGGTCTACGACAAAGCCCTTGTCGGTTGTTCGTTCGCCGACGTATCCATTCAGCGAGAATGTTTCGCCCGGTTTGATCACGTGTCCACGAACCAGATCCGCGATGCGATGGATGTTCTCGACACGCGGTTGGCCTGCTGCGTGGTTTGTCGTGAACGTACCGATCGATTCGATGATGCCTAGCTTTGGAATGTCCTCTTCGGTCGTGGAAGGCCTTGCGGCGCGAAGGGGTACGTCAACCGGCGTTGCCACTGTGGCTGCACGTATGCGTGCAAGCACAGCGTCTCCGACCGCACTTGGAGCGCTTGGATCGCAACACACCGTTCCGTCTCGTCCGCTCGAAACCACCGGTTGGTTTGCGATAACAGTCCATGAAGGCTCTTGTGGTTGCGTACCTGCGTTGGGAAACAGTTTCTCGAGATCACGTCCGAGCTTCGTTGTGTCGACGTGTACTTCGAGGCTTGTCGGCCCGGGAGCAGTCGTTATCCACGGACGCATCGCCGTTGCATCAACCGTCTTCGACATCGTTCCGGCGCGTAATTCGAGCGGTGAGAGCGCATTGGCCTCGACGTCATTTGCAAGACGTTCGGCGTCGCCCTTCGTGTACCGGGGTTTTATCGGCTTGCGTTGCAGACGTAGTTGAATGGGCGTTCCCGCTGACGCCTTCTCATAGAGTTTCGTCGCAGCGTCCTCAACATCGATACCGTTGCCATTTGCTCCATCGACCGCAATGAGCCTGTTGTGATCAAGCACAAATGAAGGCTCGACCGCTGCCGAACGAGGGCCTTGGTCACCGCGGGCAATCGCGTCGCGAAGCTTCGAATCGTCAAAGTTGATTTGAACGCGAGATTTGTTCGCGCTCATGAAGCCGCTCAGCCACCAGCCGAACCGTCCGATCGCATTGCCGTCCTTGCCTGTCCGCAGTGCCGTGTCGAGGGTTGATGCCTTGTCGAGGGTAAGGCTCACAGCCTTTGCCGGGACTGAAAAGGTCGACTCTTTGTCGCCCACGACCACAGATGTGTCCTGGTAGCGGGTGGCGAGTTTCTCGACTGTCGAGCGGAGCTCGGTTTGGTTCAGCCCGCCGATGCGCTCACCAGCCAAGGTGATATGGCGGGAGACCTTGTCTTTGTGATTCGCTTGATCGAGGACGAAGACGGCAACGAGGATGCTTATGAACAGGAAAGTCAGAAAGATCAATCCGCCGAGAGCGAGACGGGTCCCCGGCATCTTCTCGGCCGGTTCGGTATCGGTGACCGGCGTTGAAGGCACTCCGGGACTATGGCACGGCCAGGCTCCCAGGGGTACCAACGAGGCAAGCGACCATTGCCGCCCAGCCCAGCCCAGCATGGGCTTTGGTTCAGCCCGGCTCTCCATAAGGCTGGTCGCACTCGTCGTAGCAATCGAAGTGGTAGTGCTCGACTCGCTTCCAAACGCCGTTGTTATAGACGTTGCAAATGACCTGGCGTCCGTTGATACGGGCGATGAACTTCACCGGCTGGTCACACTTGGAACAAGTGGCGGCGCAGCCCGGCTCTATAGCGCGGATGACTGCTCTGCTCTCTCCGACGGTCGTGGTGTTGCTCATGTCATATAGATCGGGACAAACAGCACCCTCCTTGACAAGGATTTGGGATCAATTATCAGGGAATTTCGTAACGAAATTGACTAAAGATCGAGCTCGTTTTGACGAGCGGCCCGGAAACGTCCACCCTTAACCGGTCCGCACGGACGCAGTCATTTTGTTTCTAGGAGTATTCAGGCCTTGTCCGCAGTTCGCCTCAACACAGATTCCGCTCTCGAACTTTCCGAGAGCACCGAAATCGTGATCGTGACAAAGAAAGACGAAACCTTCGTCGAGCGTGTGCGGATCGTTCGTTTCGCGGGAAACTATCGCTCCGATGGCGCAGCGCAAATCCAGGCGTTCGTGGCTCGGGATGACAAAGGCAAGGTGCGAGTCCGCTCAGCCCACGATCTAGGCCTGTCCGACGTCTCAACAAAAATCGCCTACCTGGCAAGTACATACAACGACGGCGAAGCAGTCGCCTGAAACTAAGTCTCTAAATTCCGGCGCTAGCAAAAGGCTCGTAAGGAGACGCCAGTCCAAAAGGTGGCCGAAGGCCTCAGCCGGGAGGGCGAAGCCTTACCGGACAAGAGGCTTGTATTTGATTCTGTGGGGTTGGTCGGCGTCTGCACCCAGGCGCTTCTTGCGATCTACTTCGTAGTCGCTGAAGTTGCCTTCGAACCAGCGGACTTCACTGTCACCTTCGAACGCGAGTACATGCGTCGCGATTCGGTCGAGGAACCAACGATCGTGGCTGATCACCACAGCGCAACCGGGAAAATCGAGCAGTGCGTTTTCGAGAGCGCGCAACGTGTCGATGTCCAAGTCGTTCGTGGGTTCGTCGAGGAGCAAAACGTTGCCTCCGCTTTTGAGCACCTTGGCCAAATGAACGCGGTTGCGTTCACCACCGGAAAGTACACCGACCTTTTTTTGTTGGTCGCTGCCCTTGAAGTTGAAGCCGGCACAGTACGCGCGGCCGTGCATTGTTCGATTGCCGAGTTTGATCTCTTCGTTACCGTCTGTGATTTCTTCGTAGACAGTTTTCTCCGAGTTGAGGACGTCGCGAGCTTGGTCGACGTAGGCGAGTTCAACTGTTGAGCCAACCGTGAACTCACCGCTCTCGGGTTTCTCAGCACCGGTGATCATCTTGAACAGAGTGGTCTTGCCGGCGCCGTTCGGTCCGATGATTCCAACGATTCCGTTGGGGGGAAGGTCAAAGCTGAGGCCATCGATAAGCAGGCGGTCACCGAAGCCTTTGACGACATCTTCCGCTTCGACCACGACATCGCCGAGCCGGGGACCGGCCGGAATGCTGATTTCGAGCTTGTCGATCTTGTCCGGCCCGCTGTTTACGTCTGCCAACATCTGTTCGTACGAGTTGAGTCGCGCCTTGCCTTTTGCCTGGCGGGCCTTCGGTGACATGCGAATCCACTCGAGTTCGTTCGACAGACTGCGACGTTTGGCCGATTCCTGTTTTTCTTCGAGCGCGAGACGTTGATCTTTCTGCTCCAACCAACTCGAATAGTTGCCTTCCCACGGAATGCCGTGACCGCGGTCGAGTTCGAGAATCCAACCCGCAACATTGTCTAGGAAGTAGCGGTCGTGAGTAACAGCCACAACCGTGCCTGCGTAGTCTTTGAGGAATCGTTCGAGCCAGGCAACCGACTCTGCGTCAAGGTGGTTGGTCGGTTCGTCGAGCAGCAAGAGATCAGGCGCGGTCAGCAACAAGCGACATAGAGCGACGCGTCGCCGTTCACCACCTGACAGCTTCGTAACATCTGCATCTCCGGGCGGAAGTCGCAACGCGTCCATTGCGACTTCGAGCGTGCGTTCCAGATCCCACGCGCCGGCGGCATCGATCTTGTCTTGCAACTCGGCTTGTTCCGCGAGCAACTTGTCCAGAGTTGTTTCGCCGTCCACGGCATGGGCGGCATCCGGGTCTCCCATTGCTTCGCAAACAGCGTTGTAGCGGTCGACCATCTCTTTGATTTCGCCCATGCCATCGGCGACGTTGCCCATCACGTCTTTGGTCGGGTCGAGTTGCGGCTCCTGTTCAAGCAAGCCGACGGTGAAACCGGGTGTGAGGCGGGCTTCGCCGGTAAAGCCGTCGTCGAGGCCGGCCATGATGCGCAGGAGTGACGACTTGCCTGAGCCGTTGAGGCCGAGCACGCCTATTTTGGCGCCCGGAAACATGCTGATGTTGATGTCACGCAGCACTTCTTTGTCAGGCGGGTGAAACCGGTTGAGCTTGTGCATGGTAAAGATGAACTGGGCACTCATGACCCGCAACGTAGCCCGCGCCGCTCCTTTTGCATGCAATCGAACTTGCGTAGAGCGCGATAGTCGTTCCACTCTGGCTTATGTCAGAAGTTCCGGCTCTACCAACTCGAAGTGCGATCAATGCTCGTGTTGGCGAAAAGCTGCAACTGGAGGCGAAGTCAAGCGGACTCTCTGAAGCCGAAACTGCGATACTCGTGTCGTTTTCAGACTGGTCGATTGGTTCCTTGCCGCGCCCGTCAGCGCCCGTTAAGGCAGCACAGGGCGGCATCGAATCTGTTGCGGGTCCGACGCTTGAAGAAGCGGCAAGAGTGGCCGGAAGAACAGCGGGAACGGCAGCGGCTCGAAATGATGTTTTCGAAAACACTCGCGAGTTGTCCAGACAGATGAATGCGCTGCGGGCACAACCGATGGACTCTCGTATTTCCAATCCAGCTCTAAGGTTTCTCGCTCGCTGGACGCCGCCAGTGTTGACACTCGGTGCAGTCGTCGGTGCCTTACTGTTGCCTGTTTTCGCCTTCGCAGCCCCAATCCCCTTTGCTGCGAAGTTTGTTGTCGGCGCTGGGGTGCGTCGGTACGGTCCAGCTTCGGCGATTGCTCGACAGACCGGAAAGACACGCGCAAAGTTGCAAAGTGCTCTGAACGGAGAGCTGTCGAGGAGTGACGGCAGGGGAAGGGTTCGCAGTCGCGTGAGTATCACCACTCTCGAAGGGATGTCCCCCGAGTCGCCATACTCATCGGAATTTTCGAAGGGATACGCACGAGAGATCGCGCGCTTTCGCGACCAAGTTCCGGCCTTGTTCGTCGATGATCGGCCAGGAGTTTCGGAGCGACATCTCGTGAGACAAGTAGGCACGTGGCAATCAAACTTCACGTTATATCTCGTAAAGATCGGTGCCGTAAACCCAGCCGGCGACGGCACCGCAGGACTTGATACAGAAGCGAAACAGGCTCGGGATATGTTGATGGACGTTGCTGATCAGGAGGTCGCCCGTCATTGGGCACGTCGCGGTGAATTGAGCGCCATCGCTCGGGAGATCCGGCAAGAGACAATCAATGAACTTGTCAAAGGTCTTCCAAAAAATTGGCAGGACGACATGCAGAAGTATCTTGACTTCGTGAGTAGAGGCGACGGTGGCATTGATGCCGCCCTCGCTGCAGAGCGAGCATTCGACCTCCTCGAGGCAAACCCGCAAACGGCTCCAAACGGCCATCTCTTTGGCATCCCACTCGTACAGGACGCAAATGGCAAACTGCCAGATCCAACAATAGTGATACTGAACAGAGTGGCCTCGGGAACAAGGAGAGCTGCCGGCAGTGAGCTAATGGCGAGCTGATGGCGACCTATGTTCGATTTGGTGAGCTGGGTCCCGCCATCGCTGCACGACGAGGCAACGAACTCGCGGCTCGCTCGACAAGCCCACACATATGCAACGACCGGAAAATTTACCGGGTGCGCCGAGGTAGATGGCTCAACCATCGGCGCGTGCTGCATTTACCTATGGCCTAAATGGAGACAGCCAGGTCCGCTCTTCACGACCGTAGCGCGGCGGGTTCTCTGGATCGTGTGCGGCATTCCGCTTGCCGTCTGGGCATCGGGCGTGCTCTTCGTCGGCGCGCACGTTGCATTGCACGTCTTCAGGGCTTCGATGCGGGTATAGCCGCGCTGGCAGCAAAATCGGCGCTACGACCTTACCTGTGAGTTGAATCTACTTCGCTGGCGAAGCGGCTAAGACCGCCGTTACAGCCTTCTCGTTGTCAGCGGTTTCCACGAGCTGTGAATGCCGACATGGCACTTGTAGCTCAGGAAATCGGGCGAGCGCTTCGCGGACCAGGTCGATTGGAACGCGCACCACGGATTCGCCGTCAGGGGCGGCTTCATCAATGTCATAACCCTGGATAGCGAGCTCCAATGAGTTTCCGTCGATTGACGACACGCGGGGACATCCCCCTGATGAACACGGGGTGGCGGCAAGCAATCGGAGGTTGTACATCGAGTTCCTTCTGAAAAGCGGTGGAAATTGCGATGTCAGGCCTTATCCGCCAGTTCTGCGGCTATTCGCAACCACCGGTGCTGGTCAATGCCGGAATATGTCGCTGAAACAATTCTCTGCAATTCAATATTCGCCTGCTATTCGGGAGCGTTTTGGAACACGGGAGTTACCGAATATCTTGGCTTTCGATATGGCAGGAACCTTGCTCGCACATGCACCCGTGCAACGATGAAAGCGGCTGAACGAGACCTGATTGATCTCGTCGCTAAGTTGCGCTCACTACGTATTGAAACGGGCATCACCGGTTCCGAGCTCGCGCGACGAATTGGTTGGAGCCAATCAAAAGTCAGCAAGATCGAGATCGGAAACCAAGTACCGACGACGTCCGATGTCCAACGATGGACGTCGGCGCTGGGCGTTCACGGAAGTATCGCGACAAGCCTGACCGAAGACGCACGGGAGCTCGAGTTCAAACGCTTTCGCGTCAGCAATCAGAACTCATCGCCGCTTCATGCGTCACGGGTTGTCAAAGACCTGGAACTTGAATCGGCGGTTGTCGATCATCTCGAGCTCTGTGTAGTTCCCGGCCCCCTCCAAACCCCTGAGTACATGCGAAGTGTTTTCGATCTGGTGAACTGGTGGGTTCCGCCGTCGCTGTACGACGAGGTAACGAACTTGCGACTTTCTCGTCAATCCCACACGTATGCAAATGTCACGCGTTATCGAATCGTGAT
>JBBSGY010000106.1:0-7633 GCA_038253645.1 Acidimicrobiales bacterium | reverse complement strand
GGTTCACCGATTCCTGTTTGGAAGAGCGACGACCCGCAGTATCCACGTGTGGATGTCTACGGATCTCTCGACGAGCTCGAGCGCGACTTCGGTGTACGGCCGACCGACTTGCACCGTCCCGCTATCGACAACTTGACGCGCCCGAATCCCGATGATCCAACCGGCAAATCGACAATGCGTCGCGTCGAAGACGTACTCGACTGTTGGTTCGAATCGGGATCGATGCCATATGCGCAACAGCATTACCCGTTCGAGAACCAAGAGCGCTTCGAGCAGAACTTTCCCGGTGACTTCATCGTTGAATATCAACCACAAACCCGCGGCTGGTTTTACACACTTCATGTGCTCGCAACGGCTTTGTTCGACCGTCCGTCTTTCAAAGTGTGTATCGCACACGGCAATGTGCTCGGCAACGACGGTCGCAAGATGTCCAAACGTCTGCGCAACTTCCCAGACGTCAACGAAGTGTTCGACTCCCTCGGCGCGGACGCCGTTCGCTGGGCGCTCTTCAACTCGCCGGTGCTGCGTGGCGGCGAAACGCTTGCCGAGAAGAAGTCGATCGTCGAAGCGAGCCGTCAGGTTCTCGTTCCCATCTGGAATGCCTGGTACTTCTTCACGCTCTACGCGAACACCGACGACCTGAAGGGCCACTGGCGCATCGACCAGCAGGGTGTGCTGGACCGCTACATCATCGCCAAAACGGCTGACCTGCGTGACTCGGTCACCAACGCAATGGATTCGTACGACCTTGTCGGTGCAACACAAGCCATCACGACCTATATCGACGCGCTCAACAACTGGTGGGTTCGCCGCAGTCGTGACCGTTTTTGGCGCCACGTCGAGCGCGAAGCGGTCGACCGGCAAACGGGTGGCCCCGACGCGGTAGATGCAGACAAGCAAGACGCATACGACACGCTTTATACGGTCCTTGCTTCGCTCACACGCCTCGCTGCCCCGCTTTTGCCAATCCTCAGCGAGGAGATCTATACGAACCTCACAGGCGAAGACAGCGTGCACCTGACCGACTGGCTCGAAGAAGACGCCCTCCCCCACGACACGGAACTCGTCGCCGCGATGGACTTCGCTCGACAAGTGACGTCGGAGGTTCTGTCAGTTCGAAAGGCTCGCAACCTTCGCGTCAGGTTGCCGCTCGCTTCGATACAAGTGGCAACTCCGAGCGCTGACATAAAGAAGGTTTTGGATTACGCAGTGGCGCTCATTCAGGATGAAGTCAACGCCAAAGAGGTCTCCTTTACGTCCGATATGTCAACCGTTGCGGAGCTCGCACTCGCTGTGGATCCCCGGGTGGCAGGGCCGCGAATTGGCGGAGCAATCCAGAATGTGCTCGCATCCGCGCGCAAGAATGAATGGGTGCAGAACGACGACGGAACAGTCACTGTCGCCGGCGAAATCCTCCGAGACGGTGAGTTCACACTCGCGTTCAGGCCGCTCGACGAAGAGCGAAGCCGCTCCCTCCCGGGCAATAGTGGCGTGGTCGTCCTTGACATCGACACGACTCCTGAGCTCGCCGCTGAAGGCATCGCTCGCGATGTCGTGCGTCTGGTGCAGACGGCTCGGCGCGACGCCGGATTCCACGTTGCCGATCACATCGAGCTGGTAGTCCTCGGTGCCACAGAACCCGTACGAACGCACGAGGCGTACGTTTGCGGCCAGACGCTTGCCGATCGCATCGATTACGAAGCCGACTCGCGTGAGATGTTCGAGCTTTCGGGCGAAATCGAAGGCGAAACCGTCAAAGTCCTCGTTCGAAGGAACGTCTAATGCAGTATGTCGTGACTGGTCGTGATGGAACAGATGACGGCGCGCTCGCGCGCCGTATGGCGGTTCGTGAAGACCACATCGCGCTTGGCGACAAGATGCGTGACGCCGGCAAACACATTATGGGCGCAGCGCTTCTCAACGACGTCGGCGACATGTGCGGATCCGTGCTTATTGTCGATTTCGGCTCACGTGCGGAGCTGGACGGCTGGCTCGTTATCGAGCCCTACATAACCGGTGACGTATGGCGCTTTGTCGACATCGAACCGTGCAAAATCGGCCCTTCATTCGCCACGAAATAGCACCCACATCGCCTACCCGCGGAGCCTCTAAAGCGAAAGTTCAGGCCCGTCTTTTTGGAGCGATTTGCGCTGCGGACGGCGATTACGTCCCGGACCGCTCATAGAAGTACCGCGTGGTGGCGTCGGAGTGCGATCGACTTCAAGAGAACCGCTTGTCAAGTCGATCAACCGGCGTGCCCGCTGAATCACCGCTTCGCGAGCGAGCCCGCGTTGCTCTCGAGCCAGTACCGCGCGCAATTCTTCAATACTCAGCGTTTCAAGTGACGGCAGGATCTCCGCGGCGACGAGTTCGTCGTAGCGCGGGATACCCAGCAGCCGAGCGTCGTCAAACTCGATTCCGCTACGCGTTTCATCCTCACCCGGTTGGCTGTCGGAGGTGCTGCGGATTTTGCGATCCCAGTTCGGTTGCGAAGCGGGAGGTGGATCGGAAAGGAATACGTGTTCTTTCTCGTCGGCCGCGCGGCGCCACATGAGAAAGACGGCAGCTCCGCTCGCAACGGCGGCAGAGGTAAAGAAGATAGGAGAGCTTTGAACCGCGCCAAGGACGATCATGACCGCTGCCGCGGCCACGAGGCCAATGCTCAGAAGGAAAGACATCCGACGGGATCTCCTCACCGTTCCAGCGGGTCTGAAACGATTTCGATGAAACTATCTTCTTGAATCGGATTTCCGCCATTCGGTCCGATCCCTGCTGCGTTTGAATCGTTCGGAAACTACTTCTTACGTTTGAAGAAACTCTTGTCATCTTCGTCCGACGCGTAGAGCCTGTCGATCGAATCTTCTTGGTTCTCTTCTTCATCTCGCGGCCCAAGCGGACCATCGTCACGCACTGCGCGCCGGAGCTCTGCGAGAAACGGATCGCCTTCGTCTTCTTCTTGTGGCTTGTTTTGCGGTGGCTCCTGCCATTGGGCCTGGGCAGGAGCGGGTTCCTCGATGGGCTGGTCCACAACCCATGCGGGCTGGTCGGGCTCGTGGAATGCGCCGGACGGGGTTTCGGGCTCCCGGTCCGGCTCGCGCTCCGGGTTGGGGTTAGGGTCCGCCTGACGAGCCTCCTGCGCAAAAACCGGCAGCGGGGGGTCTTCGTAGTTCGCCTGTGGTTGGGGCGGCGGTTGGGGCTCTGGTTCCGGCTTAGGCTGTGGCGCGGAATAGGGAGGTGCCGGCGCAGCCGCCGAGGGCAGCGGCGCGGCGAACGTCGACTCCTTCTGAGGTGGAACCTCTACCTGACTGAGCACCGGTGACGACTGGCCGACCGAGCCATAGTCATCGATGTCGGCAAGTGCCTTGGCGATACTCGCACGCAGGCGGCTCTTTTCTCCACCGAGGAACGACGCCATACCGTCGACGTCACCCTTCAGCTGATCGCGTGCAGATTCAAGACGCGCAATGTCAGCGCGCAATTGGCTTTGCGACTCTTCGGCCATGCGTTTTGCTTCGTGCTGCGCGCCGGTGACAGCTTCGTCAGCCGCCCGACGCGCGTCTTCGAGAATCGTTTGCGCTTCTTGACGAGCCTCTTCCACTGCACCCTCGGCGGCGGCTACCGCACGCTCCCACACCCGACCCAGTTCGGCACTCTGTTGCGGAACCGCTGCCTCGGCGGGCGGCGGCGGATTGGCGGAAACCTGAGCGAGCTGCTGCTCGGCTGTGGTTGCCCGCTCGGTGGCTCGACGCAGGCGCTCGTGGAGCTCCTCACCGATTTCAGAGACGTTCACGATGAACCGGTCGACCTCTTCAGGGTCGTAACCACGGACCTTCGCACCGAATTTTACCTGTTGCAGGCTTTCTGCTGTCAGCTCCATTCGCGTAACACTAGTGCTCGTCCAAACACAGGATCATTATGGGGTCTCGTTTTGCCAACCGGCATCGGCTAGCAGTGCAGAAGGCCTCTCAAGAAAAAGAGGACGAATAAGACGATCGTGGGCGAAAAGTCGATTGGAATATCGCCGATCTGGGGCATGAATCGCCTCACGGTTGCAAGAATCGGCTCCGTAATGTTGTAAATCAGGGTCGCGATCGACCCGAAAACGCCGCCGTCTTCGGTCGGGATGAAGCTCAGAATCACCCGAGCGACAATGAGCAATAGAAGAGCGGTGATCGGCCAGCAGATAAGCGCCATGAGCCCGTACTACGACCGGTAGAGGCCACGCTCGCGAAGACGCTGTTTTTCCTCGGGAGGCACCTCGACATTTGACGGAGTAAGCAGAAATACGTTTTTTGCCACTCGCTCCATGGTTCCGCCGAGAACGTAGGTAGCGCCACTGCAGAAATCGATGAGCCGGCGAGCCAGCTCGGGCTCGACATCTGACAGGGTGATAATGACCGGCTGCGACTCTTTGAGGCGGTCACCGATCTCTTGGGCGTCGCTGAACTCGATGGGCTCGATGACGTGGACACGAACCGGCGCACGCTCGACGAGGCTATCGATGGAGCGCACGACGCTCGGCCTGGTCAGCGTGGCGGTACCACCGCCGGCGGGCTCGGGGCGTGCGAGCGGTCGGATACTCGGTGTGCCGCGGCTGTAGTCGGTACGTCCCGCTGCGGGCGCAGGCTCACGGCGGGTGGCCTCGTCGCCACGGCCATAGTCGTCGTAATCATCATCGGAGAGGCCTAAATAGACCATGGCCTTTCGCATTACACCGCTCATTCGCGCACCTTCTCGTTACCCATTTTCCCAAGCCCACTACTGCCGTGCCTAGGAGTGAATTAATACGTGAGACTAGTAGCTCTCCACTAATCGTTGACAGATGGAGCCTCACATACTGCCGGTTTAGCAACGGTCTGGTCTTTCCTGCGTCTTTACAGTGGTGATTTCTGTGAAAGCTCGTTCGTGCATGGCTATAAAGACGCACGAAACGAACGAAATCAATCGGGCCTCCTCCTAACATGCGCCCACATGAATGAAACCGTTGAGCTGCTCAGCCTGCTCATTCGTAACGAATGCGTAAATCTGAATACGCCGGAATCAGGCCACGAGCACCGAAGCGTTTCCGTGTTGAAATCGTTCTTCGACAGCAGCGGGATCGACGTTCAAACCTATGAGTCCGCACCGGGTCGGGAATCGCTCGTTGCCCGCATCGCGGGAACCGATCCAACTGCGCCATCACTTGCATTAATGGGCCACCTCGATGTCGTGCCGGCGAATGCCGCAAACTGGGAACACGATCCGTTCGGTGGCGATTTGATCGACGGGTTCGTTTGGGGACGTGGCGCACTCGACATGTTGAACCTCACATCGACGATGGCAGTGAGCATGCGCGAACTTGCGCGAGGCGGTTTTCGTCCACGCGGTGATCTCGTGTTCATCGCCGTCGCCGACGAGGAGTCGGGCGGATCACTCGGCGCCGGTTGGCTTACAGAGAACGCAAGCAGCGACGTTGCAACCGAATACATGATTTCTGAATGGGGCGGTGTCCCGATCGAAACACCGGGCGGCTCGAAACGGTGGATCACAGTCGGACAGAAAGGCGGCACAGACTTTCGGCTGACAGTGAGAGGGGGGTCGGGCCACGCGAGCATGCCGTTCGGTTCCGACAACGCTCTGCTGAAAGCAGCCAAAGTGGTTGATCGAATCGGGACGCGTTACATCGCTCCCGAGATAGGTGACGTCTGGAAACGGAGCGTCGAAGCAATGGGTTACGACGCCGCGTTTACGGCGATGTTGCTCGATCCGTCGCGCATCGACAACGCGATTGCGCAGCTCTCGCATGGACTCGCGAAGCGTTTGCACGCATGTTCACGCACAACCATGGCACCAACGGTTATTCACGGCGGCGTAAAATCGAACGTAATCCCCGACCGGGTCGACCTAAATGTGTTGGTCCGTCGATTGCCCGGACAGAGCTACGATGACGCGCGGGATTTATTGACCGAGGCTCTCGGTGATCTACGTGACTCGGTAGAGATCGATACGCGAATGGAAGTTGCACCAACTGCATCATCACCCGACACTCCGCTGTGGGATTCGATCGAACGTGTCAGCAGGAAACTTTTGCCGGGTTCGCAGTGCATTCCGGCACTCACCCCAGGCGGCAACGACCTGGGCTTCTTCCGCGACAAAGGAACGGTTGCTTACGGATACGGCTTGATTTCAAACGCTATCTCGCTCGAAGATTTCCTCGAAATGTTCCACGGCGATAACGAACGCGTAGATCTGGAGTCACTGCGATTGTCACAGGAATTGTGGACCGAAGTCGCCCGCGACTTCCTCTCCTGACAATTTCCGTGAGGCGGTTCGTGTCCTATGCGGGGCTTGTGATTCGTTCGACGCTCAGCAGCATCCGCTTGGACAATCACAGGTCATGGTCACCTCCGCTCGTCCAGTTGTTCAATTCTCTAAAGCGACTCGTTGTCGAACACTTCGCTGTAGACGCCCTCCAACTCCGTCGTCTCCACGATCTCGCTCAGCCGGCGATGAGAATCTGGGCGAATCAGCGAAGGCGTCATCGCAGTGAACTCCTCTATTGAGACGTCGCTCTCGAGAATTGTAATCACTTGACGATCATTTGCAGCGTTGCGACTCACGCTCGCCTGGACGGGGTAGTCGCCGTCGAGGTCTTCTGGAACCCAAGCGTCCTTGAACTCCTTGTAGGTGACCCCTGGCTTGAGGGTTCGGACGAACACGGCTCGAAGCATTAAACCCCTCCAACTGTTGCAGGTTAATTCGATCGCCAAGTTAGGTGTCTCAACCGTCGTCAGGCAACCTGAAAACCCCGGCCCTGGGGCGAGGCGCGCGCGTGATACGAAGCACCTCGCTAATCCGGTACCTCTAGATTCCGCTAGGGCGGCGTCCGACAGCACGGGTTTGAGCTAACTCAGCGAGGTGGGCGGTCGCCGAAGAGTGCGCTGCCGATTCGAAGCATCGTTGCGCCTTCTTGCACCGCGACTTCGAGGTCCGCTGTCATACCCATCGACACTTCGGCGAGACCAAGGTCAGCCGCCGTCTTTGCGAGCCTGCGGAAAGATGAACGCGCGTCTTCGGGTGCACCGATCGGAGCGACGCCCATGAGACCACTCACGCCGAGCCCGGCATTGCGCGCGTGTGTTACCAAGGGCTCGACCTCGCCCCAAACGCAACCACCACGACCAGGTTCTTCGGCAAGATCAACTTGCACAAGGATGCGCCCGCCCGGCGCGCGCTTTGCAATCTCGTCGGCAAGAGCAATCGAATCAACGCTCTGCCACAAATCGATGAAAGACGTGAGCATCTTCACTTTGTTGCGTTGTAGCTGTCCGACAAAATGCCATTGAAGTTGTGGCAAGTCTGACTCGAGAACTTCTTCGTTCTTCGCGCGAGCTTCTTGGGCGTAGTTTTCTGCGACGTCACTCAGCCCCGCGGCGACTGCGGCGTGAACGGCATCGGAACCAAATAACTTCGTAACAGCGACAACCCGCACACGATCTGAGTCGCCGCCGGCGTGATCGATTCGGGTGCGAATGCGTTCAAGATTCTCTGCGACTTGCGACTCGTTGATCACGAACGACACTCTAGGGGAAGGCGTCAGACGGCTAGCAAAAGCTCGGACAAGCCGGCGCTGTAATGAGTTTCTCCGCTCGCG
>JBBSGY010000105.1:0-7671 GCA_038253645.1 Acidimicrobiales bacterium | reverse complement strand
TCACTGCTCGCAACTCCGAAATTGACACTGTTGTCGGTCTGGAGGTTGGTGCAGACGACTACGTGTCCAAGCCGTATCGCTTGCGAGAGTTGGTTGCGCGCATTCGTTCCGTACTTCGCCGCTCGGCTTCGGTATCTGCCGATAGCGCTCCGGAGGGCATCATTTCTGCGGGTCCCGTTCAGTTCGACACCGGTCGCCACGAAGTGCGAGTGCGCAATGAGCTTGTGCAGCTTCCGCTTAAAGAGTTCGAGCTGTTAGGAGTGCTTGTTGCCAACGTCGGCCGTGTACTGCCCCGTGAGACCCTCATCCGCCGCGTGTGGGGCGAAGACTACGTCGGCGACACGAAGACACTTGACGTTCACATCAAGCGACTTCGCGCGAAGGTCGAGCCGGAACCGTCGCAACCAGCCCACATCTGCACAGTACGCGGCCTCGGCTACAAGTTCGAATCCGAACCCTCGCCCACCTCCTGTGATTAGCCAGGTCGTCATTTGAAGCGCATCTCTTTGAACCCGAACTTTGTGTTGTTGAAAGCCCCTATTTGGCCCGTTCCACAACACAAAGTCGGGGCTCAAAGAGCGCGAGGGCTGTTCAGAGTGACTACTCAGGCAGGTCGATGCGTTCGAGCCACAAGCCGGGGGCATCGACTTCTGCGGGTGTCGGCAACTCGCGTGGTGAGTTCCACAGGCGTTCCAAAGCAGACTCGTCGCGCTCGATCACGCCTGATATGAAGGCATTGCCGCGGTCGAACTGGGCTTGCGAGAGTTCGAGCCCGAACAGTTTGTCTACGAGGGTTCCACCACTGCTTTCTTCGACACGACGGCGCTTTGCAGCTTCATCAATCGAACCGCCGACCACAATCGTGCGCGCGCCAATCTGACCGGCGACGTGATCGACGTAGCCGAGGAATACTGCAACGAGAGCGTCTAAGTGAACAAGTGTGAGCTTTTGCGCGGGCGTTTGAATCGCGCCGAGCAACGCTTCGGGGTCGCCGATTGCCTCACCGAGTTGTGACGGATCTTCCATCGAAAGTGCGCCGAGACGGTCTTCGAGAAGCGATGTGTCCGGCACGAAACCAGAGACGTACTCGAGGATGAGCTCGCTGAATCGTGTACGCACGTGTTCTTTGGCGAAGATTGCGGCGCGAGTCACTTCAACGACTGCCACATAGATGCTCAGCTCGTCTATCGGGAGAGTCCAACTCTCGGCGAACTCGGAAATGTTGTCCGGGACGAGAACAATCGTGTCGACGGGCGTGCGCGGGATTGGGAGATCGAACTGGCCGAGGCAGCGCCGGGCGAGGTGACCGACCATTCCGCCTGCCTGCATGCCGAGGAGCACCGGGCTCATCCACTTCTCGATATCGCCGAACGGGTTTTCGCTTACCCGCTCAATGTCATTCGTGTTCGGACGCTTGCCGAGTGACATCGACATCGCCGTCAGCGGCTCGCGGTAAGCCTCGAGCGCACGGCTCGCCCATTCGATGTGTGAGACGGTGTCAACGCCGCGCACGACGATTGCCAGGCCCGGAACCTCATTGACGTGCATTTCCGCGATCCGCACCATCTCCTCGAGCCGCATGCGGTCGAGCGGGTCGACGTTGCCTTCGAATTGGCCCTCGCCGGCGATCAGCGCGGCAACCTGACGGGCGACGTCCCAATTTATCGGACCGGTCGAGGCGCCGCCGAGAAGCCTGGCGAGTTCGCCGAAGACACCGTCGAACGGATTCGACCCGCTACCTGCTGGACCCGGACCGCTCATACAAGGCATGGTAGGGCGGATGGGGAAGCTATTGATCACCGGGATTTCGAGTGCCTTGGGCGCCCGGCTCAGCGAAGAGCTCCCCGGATACGAGGTGATCAGTGCATCTCCGAGAAATGCCATCGAGATGTGTGAGGGTGTCGACGCCATCTTTCACCTCTCCGTGGAATCCGGCCCGCTCGTGCTCCGTAAACTGCTCGAAGCGGCATCATCTGCGCAGGTCAAGCGCTTTGTCGCGGCATCGAGCACCGCCGTCTACGGCGCCTGGCCGAATAATGCGGTTCCCCTCACCGAGGACGCTCCGCTGCGTCCGAATCCACGTTTCACATACGCGATCGAGCTCGCCGAGCAAGAACGTGTGCTTGCGGAGTGGCGCTCGCTTGGTCTCGCTCCTTACGTCGCAGTTCTGCGTTACTCGCTGATCGTGGGAACGGGCATGGAAGGCTCGTTTGTCTCAGCACTCGGCAACGTCGATTGGCACAGGCACGAAGACACGAGCCGACCCGTGCAATTCCTCCATCTCGACGACGCGCTCAGCGCGACCGGCTTCGCGGTCAAGGAGCACATGGAAGGTGTCTTCAATGTTGCGCCGCGCGATTTCATTCCGGAATCTCGCGCTCGCGCGATTGCGGGCGGTCCACCGCGACCGGGTTTGCCTAGGCGTATTGCGCACATTGCGAATGATCTGACTTGGCGCCGTCGCCGTTTTCGATCGGACTTTGCAGCTGCGTCCGATTACTTCGAACATCCTTGGGTTGTCTCCAGCGATCGCTTGCGCGCCGCAGGCTGGTCGCCGGTATTTACGAGCGAAGAGGCGATTGCCGCGCAGACGACTCCGACATTGTGGAACAGGCTGGCTCCTCAGCAGCGGAGGAATTTGGTCAATAAATCGGTCGCGTCAAGCGTTCTCGCGAGCGGGTTGGCGTTTGTCGGGGGAATTTTGTTTGCGCTTTCGCGCAAACGCCGTCGATGATGAACCGCAAGCGCGCATGCGGCGCGTAGCATGTTCACCCGATGAGCGAACTTGCCTACCTCGGCCTTGCACTGGCAACGAGCGCTTTCGGTTCGATGATCGTCTGGTATCGCCAGCGACAGCCCAATTCGCTCGAATCCGGAGTCGAAGAATTCTCGCGAGGTTTGGCAGCACTGCGCACAAACAGCGATCGCGAAGGACGTCGCGCTGCGTCCCGTCGGTGATGTAGCTGTCGATCTCGGCACCGCCACTACGCAGGTTTTCGTGCGTGGTGAAGGGATCGTCGTAGACGATCTCACGTTGGTCGCCGTCGACCAACGTGGAAACAAGATTATTGCCGCCGGGCGAGACGCACAAACTCAGGTTCAGCATTCCAATGGTTCGTTGCAGCTTCTGCAGCCGCTGCAAGACGGAACGGTTTCTGATCCGACTCTCGCCGGAGTGCACCTTGCCTCGATGGTGCGACCATTCGCTGGTGGGCGCATCAGTCGCTACTCGTTGCTCCTGACGGTGCCAACGAGTGCTACACCGATGGAGCGCCGCGTGCTGCGTGAAGCAGGTAAGCGCGCCGGCGCCTCGCGTGTTCGATTGATCGAACAGACCATGGCCGCCGCGATAGGCGGCGAGCTGTCTGTTGATGAAGCTGCAGGAACTTTGATTGTTAACGTAGGTGCAGGCATTACCGAGGTCTCGCTGGTCTCGCTGGGTTCAGTGGTTGCGAGTTCCGTCAGTCCGAGCGGCGGCAGCTCTGTCGACGCTGCTATCAAATATGTATTGCGTCGTGAGTACGGCATTGCAATTACCGATGCTTCGGCAGAGCTCGTAAAACTCGCTGCATCAGGTGCGACCGCTTCCGCAATCGACACTCCGATGATCGAGGCACGTGGCGTTGCAATCGCAGACGGTTTGGTAACTACTGCAATTCTCGAAGTGAGTGAACTGCAGTCCGCGCTTGACGCGCACGCGAACGACGTAATCAACACATTGAAGCGAACGCTCGTGCAAGCCGCTCCAGAACTCTCCCAAGACATTCTCGTTCGTGGCATTCATCTTGCAGGCGCTGCAGCGATGAGCACAGGACTCGCCTCACGAATCGCGGAAGTTTTCGGAATCCCCGTGCACGTGCTTGGGCGTCCACAGCACGCGGCGGTGCTCGGCGCGGGTAGCTGCCTTGATGCGGCAAACAGCCTCCAAGAGCTATTTCTCGCCGAACGCTCCTAGAGTCACCGTATGGACGAGGCCGAAGTCGAGGAGACATCAGTAGCTGAGCAACCAAAACCTGAGCAAACAACATCTCGGGCCTGGCACAAGCCGGCTATCGGGTTGTTTTGGACGGTGGTCCTTGTGCTGGTCGTGGTTTTCGTAAACCAGCAGATCAGCCTTCCTTATTTCGTATTGGCCCCCGGTGGCGCACGACCTGTCAACAGCGCGATTCAGATTCCCCAGGATCACGAGTATCCGCCAAAAGGCAAGCTCCTCTACACAACCGTGTCTTTGATTCAGGCGCACCCTTTCGACATTTTGTGGTCACAATTCGATTCACAGGATGAGATTCAGAAGCGGAAAGCGATTATCGGAGACTCGACGCCGAAGGAGTATCTCGAACAAAACAATTTGTCGATGGACGAGTCGCGCATGATAGCGACGTCGGTCGCAATGAAGAAGGCGGGTTACAACGTCACGCAACTCGGTGACGGAGCCTCGATCAAGTTCGTGAAAGAAAACACCCCCGCAGCCGGCAAGCTCAACGCCGGCGAGACGATCATCGCGATCGGCGGCAAACCTGTGAAGGTCGGAAGTGACGTGACTTCCCTCGTGCGAGCGGCGCCCTCCGGGTCGAAACTGGCCTTCGATGTCAAGGCTGCGGACGGCAAGACGCGTACGGTCGACTTGATGACGGCAGAACGGCCGGACACTCCCGCCGGCCGGCCGAAAGTCTCCTATGTGGGAGTTTCCGTGCAGACACTGAACCCTCGTATCGATACGCCGTTTCCTGTGAAAGTTGATCTGGGTGCAGTGGGTGGGCCATCGGCGGGGCTGGCGATGTCGGTTGCGCTGCTGGACGAACTGACTCCCGGCGAGTTGACCGGCGGTAAGGAGATAGCCGCAACCGGAACCATTGATCTCGACGGCAACGTCGGCGAGGTAGGTGGTGTGAAGCAGAAGGTCGCCGCGGTTCGCCGCGATTCCAAGGCACGAGTGTTCATCGTGCCGCGGAGCGAGGAGGAAATGGCCCGCAGGTATGCGGGAAAGAACTTGAAGGTGGTCGGAGTGGACAACCTCGACCAGGCGGTCTCCGCAATTGTCGCGGCTGGTGGTGAAGAGGCTCGACCTGCAGTGCCCAAGCGTTAGCGAGGAGGTGCCCTCCTCGGATTAGGCTCCGCGGATATGTCGTCACCGCGTCTTCCTTTGTCTTCCCGTTCTTCTTTTCTTCCGGACGAAATCTCTCGCCGTGAGTTCGCCACCGTTTTCCGTGGTTATGACCCGGCCGAAGTTCGCACGTTCCTGAATCAACTGGCTGAGCAGTCCGCAGATTCCTCTGATCGCGTAGCAGAGGTCCAAAAGACGCTCGCCGAGACAGAGGATCGAATCAAGAATCCTGAGCTCGACGAAGAAACGGTCACCCGTCTCCTGGGCGAGCAGACAGCGCAGATTTTGCGCAGCGCACGCGAGGCGGCAAACGAGATTCGCGCCAAGGCCGAAGATGAGATCGGCCGCCAGTTGCGTGAGGCGCACGAGGTAACGACACGCATGCGCGAAGAGGCCGAAGCGCTTCTTTCGGAACGCACTGACGAAGCCGAACGCGCTGCGCAGGCGATCAGGTCGGCTATCGAGCAAGAAGTTGTCGAGCTCAAGGCAAAGACCGAGAACGAAATGCTTGCGCTGCGTCAACAAACTCAGTCCGACCTTGTCGACGAACGTGCTCGTGCGCGCGCTCAAATGCGCGACCTCATCGACCTGGCGCGCGCGGAGTCACAAAGCCTTGTCGAGAGCACACAGGCCAAGCAATCCGAACTCATCGAAGGTCTTGTCCGCAAGCGCAAGATTGCACTTGCACAGGTCGAAGAACTTCGCGCCGGCCGCGGGCGTTTGCTCGATGCTTACAAGATGGTTCGCACAACCCTTGACGAAGTCACAGTCGAACTCGGTCGTGCAGAAGACGAAGCACGCGAACAGGCAACCGCGGCCGGCGCGCGCAGTGCGTCGGAGTCGGGCATCGGCTCGGGCGACCTCGATTCAGTTGTCGACATCGAAGAGTTCACGTTGCAAGACGACGTTTCGGATGAAGTGATCGACCTCATCAACGGCGACTCCGACGATTTCCCATCAGGGGGCGGTGGTGCTGACTACCGCGCAGTAGGTTATGGCGGCGAGGGTTCGGTTGCGATGCTCGAACAACAAGACCTTCTGATTGCCGAAGAAGACGACGCCGAAGAAGATGCAGCCGAGCTGCGTATTGCAGGCGAGATCGATGGTGCACTCAATGCACGCCGTGATGCAGTCGTAAGCAAGGCGCGGTCGCAAACCACCCGGCGCCTCAAGCGCGCAATGCAAGATGAGCAAGATGCTGTTGTTGCGCAGCTGCGTTCAGGCAAGTGCGAAAGTGTGCAGGCGGTCATCGGTTCGATTGATGATCAGATAGCGGGTTACCAGCGCGCGGTGCAGCGCCTATTCCGCGAAGTCGTACGCACCGGAACACAAAGTGTTGACGGCGGGGCACAGGTTGACCGCAGCGTCATCGATCGCGCCGGAACAGCGGCAGCGCGCGAATTTGTCGCCGAGCTCATCAGCGATCTTCGTTCCCGAATCGTTTCGATCATCGAAAACGAGCTCTCATCGGGTGTCAGCGATATCAACGAAATTCAGTATGACATAGCGCAGCCGTATCGCAAGGCGAAAGGCGAGCACCTTGAAGCTCTTATTGAAGAGCGTGTCGGGGGAGCCTTCGACCAAGGCGTTGCACTCGCACAGGTGGGTCACGGGTGAAGATTCCTGACGACCTGTCGATGCGGCGTCGTGGCCGCGGCAACAAACGCCGTATCGGAATGGCCGCCGTCTTCGGTGTTATTCTTCTGCTGCTCAGCGTGTTCAAAGGGCTGTCGGTGTTCTACACCGACTTTCTCTGGTTCGACTCGGTGCATCTTTCGACGGTGTGGTCTGGAGTTCTGTTTACGAAGTTGGCGCTCGGCGCAATTTCGGTTGTCGCATTCTTCGTACTTGTCTGGCTAAACCTTTGGGTAGTCGACAGGTTCGCACCACATTCGGTCTCGGTTGCGCCGGAAGACGAGCTTGCGCGCCGCTATCAAACCTTTGTTCGTCCGCGCGCAGGCAAGTTCCGTGCCGGCGTGTCGGTACTCATCGCGTTGTTCACCGGCGCCGGCTTTTACGTCAACTGGTCGCAGTGGATGCTTTTTCGCAACGGCGGAAACTTCGGTGTAAAAGATCCACAGTTCCACATGGACAACAGCTTCTTTGTTTTCAAGCTGCCGTTCATCACATCTCTATTGAGCTGGATGTTCTACGCGATCGTCCTTGTGCTCATCGTTTCGCTCGTGGGTCACTTCTTGCAGGGTGCAATTCGCCCGCAGGCCGCTTCCAATCGCATCACCTCAATTGTCAAGACTCATGTGTCGGTACTTTTGGGAGTGCTCGCGCTGATCAAGGCTGCGCAGTATTACTTCGACCGTTACCGCCTCGACTTCTCGAACCGTGGGGTTGTCACCGGCGCCAACTACACCGACGTCAAGTTCCTGCTTCCGGCTTACATGTTGCTCGTCGGTATCTCGATCCTCGCGGGTCTGGTGTTCTTCGTGGGAAGCCGCCGCCGAGGCTGGTCACTACCGACAATCACAGTTGCGCTTTGGGCCGTTGTGTCGGTTCTCGTTGCTTCGGTTATCCCCCTTGCTGTGCAGAAGTTTTCGGTCGTTCCGGCAGAG
>JBBSGY010000104.1:0-7690 GCA_038253645.1 Acidimicrobiales bacterium | reverse complement strand
TCAAAATCAACTGGTTACGGTCCGAGACAACATATCCAAACGCCATAACGAATTTTGACTGCCGACCGAGCCAGGTAGGTGGATCTATGAGCAATATTCGACAGTCAATCGATCACGGTTGTATTTTGCGACAGCCTGCTAGGCGTCAAATTCGCTCCATTTTCGAGCGGAACATGCCGATATCAGGTGCGTGGCCAAGGTTTGGCACTGGCTGTGGCAGGGTGAGGACGGGGCCAGGAAGAGTCCGAAGGATATTTGGCGCGCCCAGAAGCTCGGATGGCGAGCGCCGCAGCATGGTGTGGCGGCCAGGGTCATGCTGACAGTCGTGTTGCTCGCGGGTGGGCTTGCGACCGTTCTGACCATCGTGGCGCCGAAACCAGCGGCAGCGGCCCCTGTTACCACTACGTACATAGCCTCCCCGATCAATGACAGTGCAAATCCGGCCAACTGGAAGGCCAGCTGGGGAATAGGCGGCTCTTGCGGCAGCGTCACCTATACGTGCATGACCGACTATCCCGACACCACGGGTGCCAGCTACTGGAACTCGCAGAACAAGGCAACGACCTCCGGATACATGGGCTTCACGGCGACACCTGCCAACACCCGGGCCGTTAGCTCTGTGCTGATCGAGGGAAGCGGTAGCTCGAACTCGAGTGGTGTTGTCAACGGAAGAGATTTCCAAAGTTTTCAGTACCAAGTAATGCAAAGCGATGCTACGACGCCGCTGACGACTGCGTGCACCGGGGCGGACTCCACGGGAAACACGATCTTGACAACCGTCGACAACGAAGTGAGCTGCAGAGCGACCCCTCTCGGCAACAACACGAAATCGGTTTGGGACTCCGCCGTGCTCAAGATTGATGCTGTCTATGCAGTTAACGGAGGGGCTGATACGACGTCGAAGGGTCAGCCGGGTGCTGCGCGGCTCACGATCACCTACACCCTTCAGCCTCCGGCTATGACGCAGTCGGGATACATCTGGGAGAACGACGACCAGTCAACGGGCGCGAACGCGAACTCCGACACCGCCCAGGCGGCGGGGAACGCCTCGATCTCGAGCGTGAGTGCGGGGGAGCGCCTGACCTTGCGCACGCAGATGAAGAACACGGGGTCGGCGGCGGAAGCCTCCGCTTACGGCTTATTTTATGACCGCAACGACAACTATTGGACCAAGGTCCAGCCCAACGCGCCGCCGATAACCTCGGCCGGGTCGTGTGCCGACACGAACTTCTCGTGTAGCACCGTGGACAGTTCGTCAACCGAAGGCGCAGAGACATCAACGGCCGTTGACTCCAAGGGAAATCCTTGGATCGCGTACTCGGAGACCACCAACTTCGACCTGCGCGTCGCAACCTATGTCGGTTCGGGCGGCAACTGCGGTACGGCGAGCGCGTGGCGGTGCCTGACTGTCGACAGCACGAGCACTACCGGTGACAAGGTTGCAATTGGCATTTCGCCGACGGACGACAGCGCGTGGATCGCGTACCACTCCACGACATCGACGAACCTGCACGTCGCGCACTATGTTGCGTCTGGCGGCACGGGATGTTCTGACACGGCGTGGACATGCACAACGATCGACCAGACGGCAGCCGAGGCAAACAGCCAGATGGGAATCGCGTTCAGCGGCGGAGGCGCGCCTTGGATCAGCTACTACGACTCGACGGGTCACGATCTACGCATCGCGCAATACGTCATTTCCGGCGGTAGTGGATGCACCAGCACGGCGTGGACGTGCGTTTCGGTCGACACCACGAATGACGTCGGCCAATACTCAGCGATTGCCTTCAGTGCGACGGGCAAGCCCTGGGTGAGCTACTTCGACGTCACCAACACCACTCTGCGTGTGGCTCAGTACGTGGGTACCGGCGGCACGGGTTGTGCGATCGGCGTCACCTGGACGTGTCAGAACGTCGATCCTGGAGGATCGTACAGTTCGATCGCGTTCGATCCGTCGGGAAACGCGTGGGTCAGCTACTACAGCACGGCGAGTGGCATCCTCAAGTACGCCCAATACGTCGGGGCGAGCGGCAGTGGTTGCACGAGTAGCGCATGGACGTGCGGAACGGCTGACAACAACAGCAACACGGGTCAGTACACGTCGATAGCGTTCGACCCTGCCGGTCACGCCTGGATCAGCGAGTGGGCCACCGTCGCGCAGACCCTGAAGCTCGCGCGTTATGTGGGCTCTAGCGGATCAGGATGCGGTGCGGGCATCACCGCATGGTCATGCACGACCATCGACAATTCGGCTGCGAACGTCGGTGCGTACTCGTCCCTTGCGTTCGCGCCCGACGGCACTGCGTGGATCGGATACAACGATGGGACCAACAGCGACATCAAAGCCGCGTCACTCAACCGACGAGGCGAAATCGTCCCATCCGCGGGAGTCGCCGGCACACAGTCCGCGGCTGTCTCCCTGACGACGTCACACGCAGACATGACCGCTGTCAGCGACACGACCAACCAAGGCGACGCCGACTGCATCGGCGGTGGAGCGTGGGTCAATGGCGCGTGGGTGAGAAACGGGGAAACGACACTAAGTCTCGCGGGGAGCAGCTGCACGGAGCTCGGCTGGATGATCGACACCGCTCCGGCCCAGACCTCCACGACCTACCGATTTGTTGTTGCAACGAAGGACGGGCCGCAGCAGGGCAATGCCATGTGGCGCGGGCCGGCGACGATAAGCCAGTTCCCGACCCTTGCCACAGCAGCGTCGACGACAGCGCGCTACGCGAAAGACATCACTGTTGATCTAGCGGCATGCACGGCGGCGGCGTGGGGATGTGCCGACATCGTCAACACGAACAACACTGATGTCTCGTTCGCGTTCGCGCCTGACGGCGTTCCGTGGTACTCGTTCAGAACAGCTTCATTGTTGAAGGTGTCGCATTACGTCGGGAGCGGCGGAAACTGTTCCAACACGGCATGGCAGTGCGACAGTGTTGATGGCTATACATCAGCAGTTGCCAACCCGACGACGTCGATCGTCTTCGATCCGTCTGGAACGGCATGGATGTCCTATATCAACAACTCGGGATATGCAGCCGTTGCCAAGTACGTTACTTCCGGCGGCACCGGCTGCTCGTCGTCGACGGCGTGGACGTGCGTCGGCGTCAAGAACGTCGGCACAACATACGGCCGTTCGTCACTTGCCGTTGGAACTGACGGCGCTCCGTGGTTGGCGTTCGAAGATTCCAGTGACAACATCGAGGTCGCGAAGTATGTCGGTGTTTCGGGTTCCGGTTGCACCGACATCGCGTGGTCGTGCACGACTCTGACGTCCGACACGAAGGACTTGATGCCGTCGATTGCGCTCGACAACTATGGCAAGCCCTGGATTTCCTACATGTACAACAACACCGCGGTGTCCGTGCAAGGTCTTTGGGCAGCACACTACGTAGGCGCCGGCGGAAGCGGCTGCGCGGCGAACGTCACCGCGTGGACGTGCGAGTCTGTGAAAAAGACCGCATCGGGCACGAACCCCGCCGGAGACCAGTCGAGCATCACCTTCGACAACTCCAACAACGCATGGATCAGCTCGGTAGACCAGGCATTTGCCGGTGCAGTTGTCTCACAATACGTAGGCTCGAGCGGTTCAGGTTGTGGCGCAGGTATCACTGCATGGACATGCACAGCAGTGGATTCGAGTGGCGCCGATAAACGATCGAGCATAGCCGTCGACGGAACCGGAACACCGTGGTTCAGCTACAACAACGGAACCAACCTCTATGTCGCCCAATATGTCAGTTCGGGCGGAAACTGCACGAGTAGTGCATGGAAGTGCACCGCTGTCGACAACGGCGGGGCCAGCACGTCTGGTCAGGCAAACTCACTCGCGTTCGACCGCCTTGGCTCACCGTGGGTGATATACAACAAGATAAGCGGCGCCACGAGAGCTGCGCGACTTCTCGATGCTCCTACACAACCAGTCGCCAACGCAAAGACGATAAATCCGGGACGGTCTGCAGGCGCGACGGAAGGTCGCTACCACCTCGACTCGGGAGGATCACCGCGCGGCACCTGTGCGGCGACCGCTAATGCAAAGGGATACTGCGGCGTGCAGTCGAATGACTCTGATTACGACGGCGCGACGGCAATAGCCGGTGAGATCCCAGTGGTCGCCGCGTCCGCGTACTTCCTCGTGACTGCTCCGCCACTCAATATCTCGTGGACCGGCCAGTCGACGGTCGCGCCAAGCTCAAAGGCAATCACCGTGAAGGTGTGGCACGGAGGCGCTACGAAGGCATGGGAGACGCTCACCATTGCCACCAACACCTGTTCCGCCGCGGCAGCAAACACGAGCTGCACGATCACAGGCGCAAACTCGGGTGGGACGCCAAGCGAGTACTACGAAACCATCGGCGGCGTCTACTACGCGTATGTGCGGGTGAGCCAGGCAGCGAGCGCAGAGACGCTGAAGACCAACGTCTTGAGCATCACGCAGACGAACATCGCGCCGACCACGCCAACCTCGATCGCGCAAACTACCAACGGCTCGACACCCATCGGCACCGGCAACTGGATCGGGCAGAACTCGGTCGTGTTCACCGGCAGCGTCGCGGACCAGAACAACCCCGACACCGATGCGCTATGCGTGGAAGCCGTGACGGGCACTTTCTCCAACTCAGATACGGGATGCGGAACAGGCGTCAGTTATTCGGGAACCCCCGTCGCTACGTCGGTGACGCTTTCGGGCCTGGCCGAGGGTCAATACAAGTGGCAGGCAAGGACGAAAGACACCGGGCCCCTTTATTCGAGCTATTCGCAGTTCAACGGGGGGAGCACTTCCTTCAAGGTTGATAGGACCGGACCGAGTACCGGGACCGTTTACGACGGCTCCAGCGCGGGTGTCGATGCAGCGCTTAACGACGGTACTCTGACGACGCTGTCCGGTAACTGGTCGGGCTTTGCCGACACAGGCGGATCGGGCGTCGCCACCTACAGTTACTCAATCGGGACGAGCGCCGGCGCGACGGATATCTTGACTTGGACGGGAACTGCGTCCACGAGCTTTACGGCGAGCTCGCTGAACATCCATACGGGCCAGCTCTACTTCGTCAACGTGAAGGCAATTGACGCGGTTGGGAATGTCGGTGGTGTAGTGAGCTCGAACGGACAACAGGTCGCGCCGACTCTGACGTTTTCGGTGTCGCCGAGTTCGATCACGTTCAACAACCTCAACGTCGGCAATGGGCGTAGTAACTCGCAGAGCGTTACGGCGACCACGACGACGAACGGGTACTCAGGCTTTGTGGTGCGTCAGTACATGACGGGCTCATTGAGTACGGGCACCTACAACATGCCGAACTACGCGGGTACTTATGCGTCGCCGACTTCATGGGCGGGCACCGGATTCGGATACACGAGTGACGACACGACGATCCAGGCTTCAGGGAACATCTTCAACGGCGGGGGAGCAGGTGGTCGCTTCGCCGCGCTCACAACCACAAACCCGGGCGACATCGTCGGCGACTCCGCTGTGAGTCAACCGAGCGGTCAGAACACCGGACTCCTGTACAAGGTCGTGGCCCCGAGTAACCAGCAGGCGGGCCGCTACACGACATCGATAGCGCTGGGAGCCACGGTGACGTTCTGAGCGGTGTTCACCGGAGTCAGCAACGACGCTTGGCTATGACCTCGCAAACAGGTTGAAGACCTTCACGGGTGTCATCCTCGGCGATGTGTGAGATCGCCCCGTGGCTCTGGTTCGTCGATCCGGCAGCAACGGCGAAGCCGATGTTGCGTTTCCGGCAGCCGTGCACGAACTCAGAGGTGCACCCAGCAGAATCTGTCCGGACAAAGATCTCGCGTTTGGCGAGGGCCGGTCATCACCGTCTCGATGACTGGTTGCGAAAGGGGTGAAAACCGAATTCCCCTTGTGGGTGGGCTCCCGGTGGAAGGTTGTTCTCGGAGTGGATCTCGCTGATCGTGGCGTCCATGTCCAAGACGGCCGGCTTCTTGCCTGTCGTTGCCGCTGAGCGGCGCCAGACATGGGTTCGAATGCCGGCGAAAGCCGTCTGCAGCTCACCGAGTAGCTCAGGAGCGATCTGTGAAGAGGCAGTTTGCGCACCGGTGTCAGTCAGATGGCCCAGATCGAGCTGATTGGCAATGCGTGTATTCGTTCTCCAAGTGAATAAGCCCGAGGGCCCGTGTGGAACACCACACCCATGTGAAAGGAGTCATCGAGCTTTTCACGAAGCCATTCAAGGTGGCGAGCGTCATTGCGATTGGGGGCGGCGGACGATTTGATTTCGAAAGCAATTACTTTGCGCCCTCTGGTCTCGGCGATCAGGTCTATTTCGTGACGACCTTGCTGTTGGCGTAGATGAAACAACCTCGGACGTGATTGCGAAGTAGTGATGTCCGCCCGCAGCTGTGATGTGACAAATGTGTCGAGGACTCGTCCCAATAGATCGCCGTCTCGTAGCACTGTGGAAGTGTCAACAAACAACGCGCCGACGAGGAGACCAACATCGACCAAGTACCGCTTTGGATTCATGGTTAAGCGTTGCAGTCGGTTTGTCGACCATGCGGGAATGTTCTCGGTAACTAGCAGATTCGAGAGCAGGCGCTCATACGATTGCGCGGTCTTTGCATTGATGTGGGCAGCGTCGTAAAGCGTCTTGTCATTCGGTACGCCAGCAGTATTGAGTGCGTAGGCGGCAAAGAAGCGGCGCAACAGCTCAGGATCGCGCTGCTGATCGAGTTCAACGACGTCTCGTGTCAGTAGCTGATCCACGTAACTCTGCAACCATCCCTCGCGAGTCGAATCGGAACCGAGAGTTACTGCTTCGGGAAAACCACTTTTCAGTGCGACCGATACGTAGTCGCTGAGGTCGTATGATTCCTGAATTGTGTCTGGGATTTCGTCGTTGCCAAGACGATCGAACAGCGAAGGTTGGCCGATGCGGCCAAGTTGCTCGCGGACAGTCACGCCATAAACCGGGACCCGAACAAGGCGCCCCGTGCCGGGCCACAACTGTGAATTGACGTCGCCGCGAACGGAGCCGGTGACAATGAACCGGCCGGGTCTCGGATCTGTGTCAACAGATCTCTTTATGGCGCCAAGAACCTCGGGGACAAGCTGCCATTCGTCGATCAATACCGGTTCGGAAAGGCCGACTAGCGCCACATCCGGATCGTCTCTGAATACTTGGGATTCCCGGGGCCGATCCAGGCGCACGACCGACGTGGCATGGCGCATGGCTGTCGTGGTCTTTCCCGACCCACGGGGACCGACGATCAGTATGGCGGGAAGCTCCCGCAGGTAGCTCGATATGTGTCCGTCTACTAGGCGATTGATGTACTTTTCGGCTGCCACGGGCGAACGATACTATCATCACGCACTCATGAGTACCAATTAAACACACATGTCAATACCAACGGAACACGCCAATCGACCAATACGAAATCCTTCGGTAGAACTTTTGCCGGTACGCGCAACACGTTTTTCGCTTCGTCTCGTTATTGAGCATTCAGGTGCCCGATCCATTGCGCTCGCACTTTTCGTCTCATTCGCCACTGTCGGGGGTTGACTTGAGCTTCGGTGCATGCTGTTGATGCGGTTTGCGATGACGTAGAGATCGAAACCCCCCGAGACGCTGCCAAACCATCCGGCGACAACTGACTGAATAATCTGCAGAATATTTCGTAACGGCCGTGACGCGTGCAGGGCTTCGCAGGTTTG
>JBBSGY010000103.1:0-7725 GCA_038253645.1 Acidimicrobiales bacterium | reverse complement strand
GGCCGGAAGCAAGTAATCACCGTCAAAGTAATCGCACTCATTAAACCGTCGATGCTGTGCATCATCAGGAATGCTTCGGCTAGCAACAGATCAACTGCGGCGCTGATTGCAAAAATCATGCCGATTTGCAGCGCGAGATCACGGATGCGGAGAAACTGCACAAGCCCGGATCCCGGTCCCACTATGAACAGTAGAACTGACAGCCAGACTCGCACTGGAGATGTGACGTCCGTCAACACGAACACGATGCACGCGATGCCGAACCCGATCGAAATCAAGTTGATGGTCGCAGCTGCGTGTGGCACCCCACCTTCGTCTTGGGTGGTCGGCGTTGTTTCCGTTGTTTCGGTCATGATTTTACCGCGCGAGGGGTGGCAGGAGTAGAAGGGACCGGAGTCGGGGTTTTGGCAAGCGCGTAGATGTACGCATCACGGTTCTTGTAGAGCAATTTGAACTTGCCACTCGCGTCAAGTTGTTTCGCAAGCTCTTCGTCCCAGTTGCGCGGTTTGCCTTTCAGTAGCACGACATCTTGTGCCTGACTATTGCTCATGAACAGCACTGATTGCCGGCTTGGGTTGCGTGACAATTCGGCAAAAGCTTGGTCCACGGTTTCCACTGCATTCTTGTCTGACTGCGGAAGGTAAACATGTTTGTCGCGATCTTTTACGAGCACGGGCGTATTGGGATCGAGATTGACGATGACGGCATTCGGCTCGATCATCTCGAACAGCTTGTTGACGGCTGTGACTTCGTCCTTGCTGATGTACTCGAATTGCTCGTTGCCGAAACGAGTAACCATGAATACCGGTGTAATTGCAATCGCCACCAAGCACGCAATGGATGTCTTGATCCATCCGATAGGAGCGTCGCGAGGTATCAGCGCGAATACAGCGAGGATCGCCGCGAAGGGGAGTGAGAACACGAACACGCGCAAAATCACTTCGCCGCCATAGCTCTGTCCGGCGAGGATCAAGAATGGGCACAGGAAGCAAATGATGACCGGTAAATCGAATGTGCGAGCCCGAACGCGGCGTAGCACGCCGAGCAGTGCGGTTGACCACAGGATTCCCGAGACGGCGAGGCGTGCATATATCACCCAAACATGCGTGCTTTTGACGACATTGACGCGCTTGCCCACGTTGTCGCCGACGGTATTGCCGACCTGTCCGAATCCGCCGAATAGACCGTCGAGGTGGCCTGACCAATAGGCGATTGCGCCATAACTGATCCACGTGAAGACAGCGACGCCCATGAGAAGCGGAAGGCCACGAAGCGCAATAGAACGCAATACGACAAGCGCGACGACATCGAGCAGCAAAAAGATCGGTGTGATTTGGTGGCTGACGATCATTGCCGTGTACAGCACTACGAGTGTTCCGGCGAAGAGAACTCGTTGTGTCGAAGTGCTGCGGAGCAGTGGTGCGTCGTTGGGGCGTATCTCGGTTGCTCGCAGGATCTTGCGAGCAACAAACCGGCCGGCGCGTTTGAAGGGCCTTACGAACACGGGCGGCTCGCCCTGCGCACGGAAGTAGCGAAAGAGAACGTTGACGAATGCGAGAAAGATAACGAAGTTGGTTGCCTGCGGCGAGTAGTAGTCCTGACCTACCCAGCTGAGGGCGAACCACAAGTACGTGACGATCCACGCAACTCGACGGTCAGTGCTGACTGCTCGGGCAAGTGACCAGACAAGTGGTGCAAACACGAGGTTGAATAACAGTGGTGCCCACAGCAGAAACGTTTCCGCGCTGTGTACGCCGGCGACCTTGTCGAGCATTGCGCCCATCGCGAAAAACGCCGGCCAGCTCATGCGTGCATCGAGACTTGGCAGCGCCTTGTCTTCGCGCTGGATGTATTCGATGAAGCCGACGTGGGTGTGCGCAGCGGCGAAGCGCGGACTTTCTTCGATCCATGATGCGATGCCGTGGAGGAGGAGTATCAACGCCAATATGTGAGCGGCCAAAATCCACGCGGATGTGCTCGGTCGACGCACGGAGAGCACGAACGAGACACCGAGCGCAGCCGTGATGACAAAGTATGAAATCGGCATCACTTCGATGAGGCCGAGCCGCCCGGAACCATGGGCATCGACTCCACTGGTTACGCCATAGCCGAGGACTACCAGCAGGATCGGTAGCAAGGCCCAGGCAATCGTCTTCCACGAGCGAGCGCGATCTACCTCAGTGTGCTCGACGGCTGTTTCGGATTCGGGCGGGGCCGGGTGCACTAGCGAGCAATTCCAGCAGCATTCGGAGGCGGAGGCGTTCGGATGTATCGCAACATGCTCGGAACGATGACGACAGCGGTGATGACCTGCGCCGCCAGTGCGGCAAGGCCGACGCCATTGACGCCGACATGAGGCATCAACAGGAGCGATCCACCGGTCAAAGTGCCGGCTTGCAGGGCAGTCATGATCGCTATCTTGTGCGTTTTGTGCTCGAGACGCGCAAGTGCACCATAGACAGCGGAAAACATCTTCGGCAACGAGGATAGGGCAAGCAGTCGCAAGAGGGTGGTGGAGTGCTCGCGGTATCCGGTATCGGCTGTATCAAAGATCTGCATCAAGTATGGAGCTCCGATGTACACGACGACCACCAAGGGCACGATGAGACGGGCCATGTACCAGAGGATCTGGCGGGCATATTGCCCGACCTTTGATTCGTCGTGCGCTGCCTCGACCGTGAACGATGCCGACAGGTTGATGAGAATGAGGTCGAGCGTGGTGGCAACGGTTTGTGCGGTGACGAAGTATCCGGTGGAGACCTCACCCAACGTGCTGATGACGAGCAACGGCAACAAAGTCGTTGTGGCTTGAATGAAGACGCTGCCAAGGTAGTCGCCTGCAATGAAGCGAGAAATCACTTTGCGCTGAACGGCAGACTCGCCGCCGGTCGCCAACTGCTTGTGTCGCCGTACGAAGTAGCGGAAAATCACGAAGTTGACCGGAATCAACATTGCGGCGAGGGGAATTGCCCATGCTGTGAAAATGCCGAGCGCGCCGAACGAACCCGCGAACACGATCATCGCAAAGATCTTTGCCAGGCCGAAGATGCCATTTTCGAACGGCACCCAAATCGTACGACGCAAACCGGTTAGTGCTGCATCTTGCAGATTAAAAATGGAATACGCGGCGGTGGCAAGCACAAATGCAGTGCCGAGGCGAAGCGACATGTTCAATGGATGAGTGTCGGGCGCAATCACCGACGCAATCAACAGCACAACGGTTGTCACCACAACAGCGCACGCGATGGAGATTCCGTAGGCAGACAGAAGTAAGTGATTCGTCAGACGGCCGGCGCGCGGTAGAAACCGAAGCAACACCGTTGCAAAGTTGAGCTGTGTGACCGCCGAGAGAAGCTGCATTGCAGCAACCAGGGCGGCGCCGTAACCCACTTGATTGACCGTGTAGTTGTGCGTCATCACGACCGACGCAATTGCCCCTAGGCCCGCCGAGACCGCTGTGTTGAGCATCAACGCGTACGCGTTGCGATACAGCGGTTCACGAACGTGCGCGCGCAAATCGTTCAGGCGACTTGAAAGCCGCGACGATTCGACCGGACTCACCTGTGCCTTATTGAGAATCGGCTACGCAGATATGAAAAAGGACCGACAAGCATGCCTGCCCGTTCGAGCCACGTGAGCTGATTCGGAAAGTGTTCGTTCTTCTGGCTGTTCTTCACCGACTTTGGATTGAGTGCGTGTTTGAAACCCGCGGGAAGCTTGCCGGCGACGGCAACCGCCGTGTGCGGTTCGAATAGCCATTTCATGACGGTTGCTGAAAAACCAACACCGTAACGGAACATCTGACGCTCCAATGCGCTGTAGGTGCGGCGGTGGAAATGCCACATTAGCGCTGCCGGCTCGTAGATGAGCGTGTGGCCGGAGCTGACCACGCGTTGCAAGATATCAATGTCTTCGCCACCGTGTGTCTTGGTGCCCGCCCCCAGCGTCTCGGCGAAGTTGCCGAGTTCTTTCACGACCGACTTGCGAAGGGCGATGTTCGCACCCGAGCCGAATCGCCCTGCATCGAATGGATACAACGGAGAATCACGGCGATTCTCCTTCATGTCATAAACCTGACGGCGCGATCCCTTGTTGAAGCCACCGTATTGCTCGAGCATTTGCTGTGCGGGCGTCTCATGCTCGGCGGCGACGATCGCACCGGTGACGCATGCAACTTCAGGACGGCAGGAGAAATTGTGCGCAATTGCATTGAGCCAGAACTTGTCGACAATTACGTCATCGTCAATGAAGACGACTATTTCACCCCGGGCTTCAGCGATTCCCTTGTTGCGAGCGCGAGAAAGACCCCGGCGCGGCTCGGGGGCGTAACGGACGCGATCATCGAAGTTCGCGACCATTTCTTCAGTGTGTCCAAGCTCCGGAGCGTTGTCGACAACCAGTACTTCGAGGCTTTCGTAGTTGCTTCCAAGAACACGGGCGATGCACTTGGAACACGATTCAACGTTATCCATCGTCGCGATTGAGATGGTGATCAACGGAGTTTCCTTCGGCACCGAACCAAGGTCGAGAGAACATGAAACCGGACCGGGCAGATCCGCGAGCTGCTGATACGTGTTCGGCAGTTCGAGACCGTCTTCCACCAGGTGCTCGGCAATACGTTGCTGTAGTTGTTCCCAGGAGATCTTGCGGACGATGTCCACAGATGGAACACCACCTTCGATCTCATCGACTTCAACAGTGCCTATCGGGTGATCATGTATGCGTACGAGCACGCGCGCATTGCGCGGCAGTGGAATAGGTTCGATATCGCTGGGGAACTCAGTTGTTCCCGAGATGAGGTCGACGGCCAGAATGCGGCGTCGTACAAACGTTTCGTGACTTCTACTCATCTACTTGTATTCCGTACCTACTGTGTTGGTCAATAGAGCCTTGCCGTAGCGGTATGCGCGCCAGCCGACCGTCTTGATGTGTTCTCTGCCGGTTGCAACGGGTGCGCCCGTGCCGTTCATGAAATTGCGAACGTCATCGGCCGTTGTGTCATCAGTGACGGTGAATCGCGCAATGCGGTACAAGTCGTCATTCGTATGCGAAAGCATGTTTCGCACTGCCGCCGCCGAGTCGTAACCGGCAAGCTTTGTTTGATAGCGCAAATGTGCACTGTTGTATCCGTGCGGATACGCGAAGCTGCGCACATCTTGACCGATCGCGTCTTCGAGCATTGCCTTTGATCGTGTCAGCTCATCCCAAGCGCGCCCTGGCAGGAGCGTATCCATTTGCGGGTGCGTGTGGCTGTGCGCTCCGATCTCAACGCCTGCATCGAGCAAGTCGGGAATTTGCTTCCAGCTGAGCATTGGCTCGTCGGGAAGAACGATCTTCTCGGTGGTGCCCCCCTCGACGAATCCAGTCGTTACGTAGAGTGTCGAAGGAATGTTGCGCTCGGTCATGATCGGTGCGGCGTAGTCGGCAAAGTCTGCCCAACCGTCGTCAAACGTCACGAGCGCGACACGACGGTCGCCGGTGGAGATGTCGAACACACCGGTGCGCAGTTCGGCTACGTATTGGGTGATTGTCAGGCAACGCACGTTTCCTTCAATGAGTACGTCCATCTGACGTTCGAACTCATCAGGCGCGGTCGTCCAGTGCGCGAGCCGTTCCGACGGGTCGGAACGAAGCCCGTGGTACAGCAAAATCGGAACGATCCGACTTTGAAATAGGGCGTTGCCGTTGAAGGCGTCCCTGCCGGTTTTGTGCTCGCTCACGCAGCCTCCGATGAAAGTGGCACTTCGGTGAGGTTGCGCTCTGGGCCTTTGTGCAACCGGCCCCGTAGATATCCTGCAGTTGTAATCAGTAGCCCTCCGGTGATGGCGACTGCGCGGCCGAGTCCGCCGGAGTCACCCTTGATTGCGTCGCGCAGACCGCGCAGCGCACCTAGGGGAAGAGTTTTAAGTGTGTAGTCCCACTCAGAAGAAAGGTTTTCGTCGCTCTTGGCGAGCTGCGAAATGACTGCCTTTGACAGACCTTCCGCGTAGCAGCGACGGCGGAAGTACGACGCAGTTGCGCGTTCGGCGCCGACCTTGTGGTGTACGACGGCTGCGGGTTCGTGCAGAGCAACCGCGCCGTCAACGCGGTCATGAATACGAATGAAGAGTTCGGTCTCTTCGCCGCCCACCGGGTGCTTACCGACGCGACCGACCTCGAAACTGAAACCTCCGACGGCCTTGAAGGCCTCACGGCGGACCGACATGTTCGCCCCGATCGGGTTGCGGACCGGGCGACGAGATGTCGGGAGGCCTTTGTAGCTACAGCCGATGACCCAGTCGAATTCTCGCGGCCACCATTTCGGCCGCTCGGTGGTCCATGCAGGCTCGATGTGGCCGCCGACGCCCATCACGTTGGGGTCTGCGTAGGGGGCGGCGATGGCGGCGACCCATCCCGGCTCGGCTGCGGCATCGTCATCGAGGAAGGCAACGATCGGCTTCGTAGTCGACTCGATGCCGGTGTTGCGCGCCCCCGAAAGACCCTTTTTGTGGCGGTTCCCGACGATGATCAGGCCTTCGGGAAACTGCTCTTTTGCCTTCTCCAAAAGGTCCGGATTATGGTCGATGACCAGGGCAATCTCGCCCGGGGCGTTTGCGCCCGAGACCGACTCGACGGCGGCCACGATGTCTCCCCAGCGCTCATCGGTATAGGCGCATATAACGACGCTGACATCCGAGGCATCGAGGACATGCGAAATGGCTTCTGACGGCTTTTGGCCGGTCATCGAGAGGTTCTCCTATTAGTGGGAAGTGGCGCGTTCGACCGCACCTTCACATGAGGGTACTGAGGAACCACCCCCTCTTTGCCAATCGAGAGAAATCTCCCTGCGAAATCGCCGCGAAAAGGCGTGATTCTCCGCCTGAGCTGGATTTTGACGGCGATTTCGCGAGGTCTTGCGCAGGGGGGTGGCGGCGTTGGCTGACTGCTGGTGAAAATGGTGGCCTGTGATCAGGCGACCCGAGGCGCCGAATCGCTCCGAACGGGGCGTGTATGACACTGTATGGGCGTGTTTGCCATGCATGAGCCTGTTTGCCACGAGAAGATCGGGGCGTTGCGAACGTGAGCAACTTCAGAGAGGATGTTTCCCCGCTCGCGCTTGCTTTGCCGACAGAAAGCCTCGGCCGCAATGCCCGTCGTGCGCTCGTCTTGCTGATCATCCTCACAGTGTTCGTTGTGATGAGTGGATGGTTGTCGCCGATTCGCTCCGCGTTGACTCTTCTGTTCATGTGCACCGTTCCGGGAGCGGCGGTCATGAGCTTTACCCGCCGCACCGATTCCTTGACGATCGCGGCGCTCAGTGTCGCGATCAGCATTGCAGTATGCGCGGCGATTGCTTCAATCGCTGTGTGGATGCACCTCTACGATCCGGACGCGCTTTTTGCGGGTACCGCCGTCGCTTCGGCCGGTCTTTTGTTTCTGGCACCCTGGTATCGCATTCTCTTGGTCGATGCCGGGTCACACTCCCGAGCAAAGTCCACGACAACCGACAATTCCCCAACACATAACATTTCCCCGACAAAGAACATTTCCCCAGAAGATACGTACGAAATGGAGCCAAGCCCTGATGGCGATCCGTAAAAAGGTGACTGTTCCTTCAGTTCCGCCAATGTGGGTGAGCGAAGTCGAGCTCACTTCGCCTTTGGCCGATATCGATGTACCGGTGCGCGACGGCGATGCATTCGACAAAGCGCGCTTTCTCGTTCGTCTGTATCAAAAGCCGGTTGG
>JBBSGY010000102.1:0-7726 GCA_038253645.1 Acidimicrobiales bacterium | reverse complement strand
TGTTGAATACAGACATATCGCTGATCTCCTCGAACAGAGCGTCTTTCGCTCGGCTGTTCGACCAGGAAGATTCGAGTTGTTCATCACTCACCCGTTGAATTCGCTTTGTGAAGTAGTCGACGGAATTTCTTGAGTTCTTCACTTCCCGTCCTCCTTGCCAAGATGGGCGATTGCCCATCCGCTCATGTCTTGTCCGGGTATCGCAGCGCGTTGCGCTGTTTCTGTCATCAATCCACGCTCAACTAGTAACTTTTCGAAACGCCGGCGTGCTCGATGCAAACGCACGCGCACGGCGGCTCGGCTACAACCGAGCGCAATCGCGATCTGGTCGCGATCGAGCGACTCCCAAGCTGCAAGCCCAAGAATTCCCTGTCTTGTTCCTCAAGCTCGGAAAACGCCTCAAGAATGTCGCGGCTTTGATTCACAGCCGGCGGTTCGACGAACCGGCGAAGTTGTGCGGCAACTTCTTCGCCAATGCGGCGCTGCAGCCGCACGCGACGTCGTTCGGAGCGGCGACTATTCGCGAGGACCCGACGCGCAACTCCGTAGAGCCAGAGCCGAGTTGCGTCTCCGGTGGGAACGTCATCGAAGCGCCGCCATGCAACAAGAAAAACCTCCGACACAACGTCGACTGCTAGTTCCGCCGACCGAGTGCGCCTGATCGCGTAACCCAAGATGAGATGACTGTTCTCGTCATAGATCTGGCGGAACTGTGCGTCGCGATCATTGCCACGTCTCGGTTTTCTCGCCACGTTTGCCTCCAAAGCCAGGATGGAACATCTCGGCCCGTCTCACCAGAGTCATGTCCGCAAATTTCCAGGCGTTTCAAAGAATCTTGAAAGTCTTGAAACGCGCCGGCTATCCCGGACACGTTTGAGACACGGCGATCGCTCGGATGAGGGGAACTGCCGATTTTTAGGAGGATCAAATGCGTTCGAACAATCGTGAGCCAAGGACGTCGGCTTTCAGCGAGACATCGACTTCGAAGCGACTGGGTGGAGTTGCCATCGTCGCAGTCGCAGTGGCGGTCGGCATTTTTGCATTTCATGCCGGGACGAGTTCGAACGCAACTACGAAATCGTTGAATGTTGTACCCGCAGGAACTCCAGCAACCCCGACGCCCGCACAAAGCACAACAATGTCCCACGTAGCGCCGTGGTTCCGAGTACAGATGAACCGGCTTATGCACCTACGACTATTACGCCCGGCACGCGCGTTGTTACTACGACGACGTCTTCAACAGTCCCGCCGAAATCAACATCCGGTAATTCCGCGACTACAACCACAATCCAGTTCAGCTCGCAATAGCAAACAATTCACGCAGGCTTTGAGTTTTCAGTTTGTTGGTGAGCTTGGTGGGCAGCTGTTCCGCCCGATCATCAATGCTGCGATCCGGTGGGCATAGTTTCGGTGCAGCGTCGGCTTGCGTGCGATCATTTCATCGAGCCAGGAGGGTCGTTTCTTGCTTCCAACTGATTTACTGGTGACGGCCATGCGACTAGCCATCGAAGAGGCTCGGGTAGCTTATGCCGACGGCAACTCTCCTTTCGGAGCTGTCCTGGTTGGGCCTCGTGGTGAGGTCGTGACATCCGCCCACAACACACAGCGAAGTGATTTGCGACCCGCCGGACATGCAGAGATCAATCTTCTGAGCCGAGCCGCCCAATTACTGAAGACCATCACCTTCGACGGGTACACCATTGTGGCTAATGCTGAACCATGCTCAGGCTGCGCGTCGTTCGCCATCAAGCAGGGTATACGCACTTTCGCGTACGGGACTAGTGCAGAACCCAGCATGGAGCCGTGGATTCCGCTCGTCGAGGTTGTCGCAGCTACTCGGAGCGGGCCCGTTGAGATCACCAGCGGAGTTCTCCTGAACGATTGTCGGGAGGTGCTTGAAGCCGGACGTGCCGCTAATGCTTCCCGGACGACTCGTGCGTCTGGAGCGAAGGACCGGTGAGCGGGTCGATACCGATACGAATGAAGTGGGCCGCCAGGGTCTCGAACCCTGCACCTTGGGATTAAAAGTCCCCTGCTCTACCCGATGAGCTAGCGGCCCGTAAGAGAAACCAACCTTACCGGCAGCCGGCGCCCCAAAAATTCGGGAAGAAAAACCGAGCGATCACGGCTACGGGTCCACAACCACTTCACTGGGTCGCCTTCGCTCCTGGAAATCCGGTTGGGTAGAATCGCCGCCATGGACAACGATTCAATCCGCCAGTCGCTGGAGAATGAGGAAAACCGCCTGGGCGCCCTGCGTTCCGACATTCGGACAGCTAGCGGTCTCGACGGAGACAGCAGCGCCAGCGAGCTGAGCGTTGTTGATCAGCATCCCGCCGACGCTGCTACCGATCAACAGCAGCGCGAGGTGGATCTTTCGATTCTTGAACAAGTCGAATCGGAATTGTCCGATGTTGAGCGCGCAATGTGCAAGCTCGATGAAGGTACATACGGCAAATGTGAAGCCTGTCAGCAGCAGATTGAAGCTCCGCGTCTCGAAGCGAGCCCTGCGACGCGCTATTGCGCGACGCATGCGCCGTAGGGCAGCGTGTCGCCCAATAAATCCGCAGTTGCGGCCGGCATGGCAGGCGCCGGTGCCGCCATCGCGACTGTCCTGCTCTTGCGTGATCCACAACGGCGCGTACACGCGAAACGCACCCTGCGCGTTTGGCGTTTGACAGCGCGACGCAGCGCTCATTGGTTGCGGGTCAAGGTGCAGGGTCGCGCAATTGACGATGCGAAGCGAGCGAAACTCGAAGAGCAGTTCGTAATCAAGACAGCGCAGGATGTCGCCGAGGTATTGGGCAACATGAAGGGCGCGATTATGAAGGCCGGGCAGATGTTCAGTTTCATCGCCGATGGTCTTCCCCCCGAAGCTGCAGCAGCGCTTGCGACGCTTCAATCCGATGTCGCGCCGATGGCCCCGAGTCTGGCTGCGGCGGTGATCGAAGAAGAGCTCGGTGACAGCCCGGAATCGATCTTTCTTGCTTGGAATCCGGTACCGGTGGCGGCGGCGTCAATCGGTCAGGTTCATGAGGCCGTTCTGCGTGACGGTCGCCGCGTTGCGGTCAAGGTTCAGTACCCGGGCGTCGACTCGGCGATCACGAGCGATCTCGAAAATGCCCAACTGCTTTACACAATGTTTTCGCAGTACGCGATGCCGAGTCTTGACGTCAAGGCAATGATCAATGAAGTGCGTGCGCGCATGTCGGAAGAGCTCGACTATCGAATCGAAGCTGCATCACAAACCGAGTTCGCTCGTTATTACGACGGTCATCCGTTTATTCGCGTACCCGAGATCGTGCCCGAATACAGTGCGCGTCGTGTACTGACGAGCGAGTGGGCCGACGGCTTGCGGTGGTCTGAGTTCTTGGAACGTGCGAGTGAAGGCGCAAAGCAAACGGCTGGAGAAGTCTTGATGCGGTTTGCGCAAGGTTCCGTCTATTTCCACCGCATGTTCAATGGTGATCCGCATCCGGGCAATTATCGTTTTCATCTCGATGGAACAATCACGTTTCTCGACTTTGGTCTTGTCAAGCGCTGGACGGAAGAAGAAGTCGAAGAGTTGACACCGGTTCTCGACGCGGTTCTCGCGCAAGATGCCGAAGAACTCGTTCGGCACACCGAAAGAATTGGTGCCCTAAAGCCTGGACATGGCGTCGACCCCGCGATGGTTCTCGACTACGCGAGCACCCCGTACATACCGTTCATCGAGCACGATTTCACCTACAGCCGGGAGTGGATGTCGAACGCTCTGGCGAAAGTTCTTGATATGGAGGGCAACTACCGGGATTTGCTCAACAAGATCGACTTGCCTACCTCGTACATAATCCTTGATCGTCTTGTTTGGGGTGTTGGTTCGTTACTCGGTCATCTCGGCGCGCAGAACGATTGGGGAGCGCTGCTGGACGAATACCGCCATGGGAGCCGGGCCGCCACTGAAATCGGCGAGCTCGAGGCGATGTGGCGCGCGCGGCACCACCTAGTTTGATTCCAAGGTTCATGAGACGCAAAGCAAGAGACTCGCCCATTGTTCAAACCGGTCATCCTGTGCTGCGCCGCGTCGCGGAGCCGGTCGACCTAAATCACATCGGCACACCGGAGTTCGAAGAACTTATCGATTTCATGATCGAAGCAATGCGCACAGCGCCGGGCGTGGGCGTAGCTGCACCGCAAATCGGCATTCCACTGCGGGTGTTCGTGCTTGAAGACAGTTGGGGAGGCAGCGACGCTGAGGATGAAGCAACGCGGGAACGACCGCTCGTTCCGCTACATGTTGTAATCAACCCGACGCTCGAATCCGTTGGCGACGAGGTGGTTCATTTCTACGAAGGTTGCTTGAGCGTGACCGGTATGGCTGCAGTTGTGCCGCGTCACCGGCAAGTGCGTGTCAAGGCAATTGACAGAAATGGCGAGCCCATCGAGCTTGACTGGCAGGGTTGGCCGGCGCGGATGTTGCAGCACGAGCTCGATCACCTTGAGGGAGCGCTTTACATCGACCGCATGATCACGCAGTCGTTCACCACTGTCGCGAACTTGGAAATCGACGATGAAGACGATAAAGAACAAACCGAGTTCTAGCGCGTTGCCGGCGTCTTATCGACCTAAAGCAACAGGCAGCGGTTGTGGCCCGCCTGCGCGCAGGTGGATGATCTGTTCGGCCAAATCCAACGGAGCGAAAGTTTCGGATGCTTCCGCAATCTCGGCAACGGTCCACCAGCGCAGTGTGTCGAATGACGTCACCTCGATATTGCCTTGGAGCGCGGTTGGTTTGGCTCGGAAGCTCGTTACTTTCAGCCAGTAAAAACGTTCGACTTGGCGGTAGGTAACGCCTTCCCACGAAAACGTGAAGTCGCGTGTCCACACCAGGGGACCGACAGGAATTTTTGCAATGCCGGTCTCTTCGTGGAGTTCACGCGCCAGCGCGTCGGTGTCTGACTCGCCCTCTTCAACGCCACCGCCAGGAGTTATCCAAAACGCTCGTGAACTGCTTCGTTCGACGATGCGCACAAGAAGAACACGGCCTTGGTCGTCTTCAACCAGAGCGCGTACGCATTCGCGAGGGATCAAACCGGTTCGCGACTTTGTTCTGTCAAGTCGATGAATTCAGGCGCTGCCGGCGTTTCTTCTGGCTCGCCATCATCGACGCCTTTTGCAATCAGGTAGCCGCGTGCTCGCTCTGACAGTGGGTATTGCTCGACAAGTGCCCAAAAGTCACGCCCATGTCCGAGCACGGACAAGTGTGCGAGTTCGTGAATGATCACGTAGTCGACAACCCATTTTGGATATGGGCCGACCGAGGTGGAAATGCGAATGGTGCTGGTTGACGGCGTGCAGGAACCCCAACGCTTTGCCTGATTGTCGACCCACTCAATGGTGCCGGGTAACCGCAGGCCGTAAGTGCGGCCGAGTGCGCGTGCACGGCTTGGCAAGTCAACCGGAGGGCGGTTCTTCTTTCGTTCGTATTTGCGGAGCAAGGTCGTCACGTAATGCTGCTCGTCAGCCTTCGATGCCGAGGCCGGGATCGTGATGCGCACACCAGTCGGAGTCGGCTTCAGTTCAACGGTCTTTCGCCGCCTTTTGCTGCGGACGACTTCGACTTCCATGTCTGCCAAAACTACTGGCGCCCTACGACAATCAAGTGCAAGGGTCACTCAGGAGGGCGAGCGGGTAGGCTCCGCGCCCATGGCGACGTTACCGATCGAGCAGCTCACAGCCCCCTCATTTGTCGACGATCTGGAGTCCTTGCCCATCGAGGAGGTTCGCCGCCGCCGGGGATTGTGCCAGAGCGCCGAAGAGGTGCTGTCGTTCCGGCGGAGGCTGGTTCAGGGCCGCCTCGACATCGTTCAGTCCGAGCTCCTTCGCCGCTCGGGAAACGGCACTGGCGCCGATATCGCGGGCCTTGTCGAATCATTGCCTGAAATCCTCGTGGAGCATGGTGACCGCCATCTAGGCCCCGGCCGGCTTACCTCGCTCGACACGAACGAAGTCAACCTCGGTGACGACTTCGGTGATTTCGAGGCGACCCTCGAAAAGATCATTCCGGGCAATACGCTTACCGATCTCACCGATGAGACCGAAGATCTGGTCCGTGGTATCGCCGACGAGCTCGACCAGCTGGAGCGGTCGATTTCAGGTGACAGGCACGCTCTCCACAAGCACATCGATCGGTTTCAAGAAGAAATCGTTCGCAGGTACAAGTCCGGCGAAGCGTCGGTCGACGGACTTCTGGATTCGTGACTCGAATAGCGGTTTTGCGCTCACTCCAGGTGGTTGAGTAGGTTCAGTGCTCTTAGCGGGTCCGATCCGAAACGGCCGCCACATTCGTTCGGGGAAGTGCGAATGGGTCGTGGAGGTCGGGCTCGCTCAGTTATCTTCGGCTATTGGTGTTTGCGGCTATTGGCTGCTCATCCGCCGTGTTCACCACATGTCCGGAAGCTTGTTATGTTGCATGACTTCTTGCCGGACTCAGACTCCGGTCACTTGACAAGTTGAACATTTGTGGGCCTTTTGGCGGGTGGCCCTTTTGCAGATTCACAGATCGGGTCTTTTCTTTTGATGAGCAGACGGTTCTTGTTTGCGGCGGTTGCCGCAACGTCATTGGTTGTGCTGGCGACGCCGGCATTGGCAGGCTCCAGCAAGCCGGCGCGTACTGAATCGATTGATGATCTCAAGGCGTCCGACGCCGAGTTGCTGCAGGCAATCAGCGGACTCGACGGGGAGGTGGCGAGCCAGCAGCAGAAGGTTTCAACGGCACAGCAGGCGCTTGATGTTGCCGAACAGGCCGTCGCTGCCGTAGGCCGACAGCTCGGCGAGACACAAAGTCGCCTTGATTCACTTAAGGGCGTCGCATCCGATCGCGCAATCGAGCAATACATGCGTCCACAGGACGAGGCATCAAAGGCATTGACAAATGGTGGCGAACTCGGTGACATCACCCGTCGCGCCGCGATTCTTCAGCAAGTAAACGCGAATGACTACTCAACGCTTGATCAACTGCGCGCAGTAAAGATCGATCTGAAGCGCGATCAAAAGTCCGCTCTCGAAGCGCGAAACGTCGCCAACGACCGGCGTGCACAGGAGCAGAAAGAACTTGACCGTCTTAATGCGGCACGCTTCGAAAAAGCCCGTCTCGACGCATCTTTGCAAGAACGCATCAAGGTGTATGCATCCGAAGACGAAGCATCCGCACGCGTCGCGTCCGCCAACAACGGTCGCGCGTCTCGCGGTGGCGGCGATGCATCCGGCGACGGACGCGTGTCCGCGGCGGGGCTCCAATGGCCTGTTTCAGATCACCGCATCAATTCGCCGTTTGGATACCGCTGGGGTCGTTTGCACGCCGGTGTCGACATCGAGGCAAAAATCGGAACGCCTATTCGGGCCGCCAAGGGCGGCAAAGTGACATCGGCGGGTTGGGAATCCGGTTACGGCAACTACACGTGTATTGATGCTGGAGGCGGCTTTAGCACTTGCTATGGACATCAAAGCCAAATCGGTGTTTCGGCGGGCGATTCGGTGCAGACGGGCCAACAAATTGGATTGTCCGGAAATACCGGTGCATCACAAGGCGCGCATTTGCACTTCGAAACACGGATCAGCGGCGCGCCTCAAGACCCGATGCAGTATCTGCCTTAACCGCTAGGAGCCTGGGTCAGTAATGCCGCACACAGCATCGGCGGCCACAGCGAGGGCTCGACCGCGTTGAAGAACCTCCGAAAGTGCTCCG
>JBBSGY010000101.1:0-7734 GCA_038253645.1 Acidimicrobiales bacterium | reverse complement strand
TGAAGAACCAACCGCCGCGAACGCAGAAACTTGGACTGTTCGTTACGGCGAGAACCTCTGGGTGATTGCAGAGTCCGCGTTGCGCGAACGTATCGGTCGCACACCCACTGAAACCGAAATCATCCCGTTTTGGACTGCGCTCGTGCAAGAGAACCAATCGCGCCTTGCTAACCCTGAAAACCCCGACGTCATTTTCGTCGGACAGGAGTTCACGCTTCCGCGCCGCTAGAGCAGGTCGACCAAGAATTGACCCGTGTAGCTTTCGGCGGTCTTAGCAACGGTTTCCGGCGTTCCCTCGACCACGATCGTTCCCCCACCGTCACCACCTTCGGGGCCAAGATCGATTATCCAGTCGGCCGTCTTGATGACATCGAGGTTGTGTTCGATCACGAGCACCGTGTTGCCTTGATCGACCAACCGTTGCAACACCGTCAACAATCGGCGTACGTCTTCGAAGTGAAGACCGGTCGTCGGTTCGTCGAGGATGTACATCGTGTGGCCCGTCGAACGCTTCGACAACTCGCTCGACAACTTGACCCGCTGCGCCTCTCCACCGCTCAATTGTGTTGCCGGTTGACCGAGTCGCACATAGCCGAGGCCAACGTCGGTCATGGTTTGCATGTGGCGAGAAATTGCAGGCTGGTTTGCAAAAAATTCGACCGCCTCGTCGCATGCCATGTCGAGAATCTCGGCGATATTTTTGCCTTTGAACAAAACGTCGAGCGTGTCACGGTTGTACCGCGCGCCCTTGCAGACTTCACACGGCACGTACACGTCTGGAAGGAAGTGCATCTCGATCTTGATCGTTCCGTCGCCTGAGCAAGCCTCACAGCGGCCTCCACTGACGTTGAAGCTGAACCGGCCCGGTTGATAACCGCGCACCTTGGCTTCTTGGGTCTGAGCGAACAGCCGGCGGATGTGATCGAACACGCCGGTGTAGGTCGCGGGGTTGGAGCGAGGCGTACGACCGATCGGCGACTGATCGATGTTGATGACCTTGTCGATCTTGCCTGCACCGGTGATCGTCTTGTGGCGGCCGGGAACAGTTTTCGACTTGTAGACTTTTTGCATCAATGACCGATAGAGGATCTCGTTGATCAGGGTCGACTTACCTGAACCCGAAACTCCGGTTATTGCAGTGAATGTGCCAAGCGGAAACTCGACGTCGATGTTCTTGAGGTTGTTCTCACGTGCACCTTTTACAATTATCCAGTCTTTGCTTGTTTCACGTCGCATTTCCGGAACGGGAATCGTCCGCTTGCGTGCGAGGTATTGCCCGGTAATCGAGCGTTTGTTCTTCTCGAGCTTTGCAACAGTGCCGGAGTGAATGACTTCACCACCATGCTCCCCCGCTGCAGGACCGATGTCGACCACCCAATCGGCGACACGAATCGTCTCTTCGTCGTGCTCAACGACAATCAGCGTGTTACCCAATTCGCGCAGGCGAATAAGGGTGTCGATGAGCTTGCGGTTATCACGCTGGTGCAGACCAATCGAAGGTTCGTCCAGAACATAAAGAACTCCAACGAGGCCGGATCCAATCTGCGACGCGAGACGGATGCGTTGCGCTTCGCCGCCGGCGAGCGTTCCGGCTGAACGGTTGAGCGTGAGATAGGTCAGACCCACGTCGAGCAGAAACTGCATGCGCGCGTTGACTTCTTTGACGACGCGTTCGGCAATCATCATGTCGCGGTCGCTCAGCCTGAGTCCGCGCAGCAACTCTGCCGAACGCTCAATTGACAGGCTACAAACGTCGTTGATGTTATGGCCTTCGACCGTCACGGCAAGTGATTCCGGCTTGAGGCGCGCACCGTTGCAGTCAGGACACTCGACCTCACGCATGTAGCCTTCGATTTGCTCACGCGTCCAGTCACTGTCGACCTCGCTGTGACGGCGCTGCAGCCAGGAGACAACGCCTTCGTATTGCGTGTGATAGCTGCGCGCACGCCCGTAACGGTTGCGATATTGAACATGCACTGTGCGATCAGTGCTTCCATAAAGAAGTACCTTTTGATCCGCCTTTTTGAGCTTGTCCCACGGCTTGTCGAGTGCGAAACCGTATTCATCCGCAACGGCGTGCAGCACTCGGCGGAAGTATTCGCCGCGCGCCCCGGCCCATGGTGCAATCGCGCCTTCTTCGATCGACAGGTCACCATTGGGAACCACAAGATCCGGGTCGACCTCGAAGCGCGTGCCCAGGCCGGCACAATGCGGACATGCGCCGTATGGAGAGTTGAACGAGAAGCTGCGTGGCGCAAGCTCATCGTACGATGCACCGCATTTCGGGCAACTCAGGTGCTGCGAAAACACCATTGTTTCGCTTTCGGGCCCTTGTTGATCTGTCTCGCGATCCTCGTCATAGTCATTGAGTCGTTGAGGAACCAGTTCGAGTTCTGCAACGCCCTCGGCGAGCTTGAGTGCGGTTTCGAGTGAATCGGTAAGTCTCCGCTCGATGCCCCCTTTTGCAACGAGACGGTCGACTACCACGTCGATCGTGTGTTGCTCATAGCGCGCGAGTTTCGCTCCGTCCTTGACGAGCTCCGCCAAGTCTTTTGTTTCGCCGTCAACTCGTACACGAACAAAGCCCTGCTTACTGAGATCCTCGAACAATGTGTCGTAAGTACCCTTGCGGCCGCGGACAACGGGAGCAAGCACCTGAAATCGCGTGCCTTCGGGCAACGTAAGAATGCGATCGACGATTTGCTGCGGCGTTTGGCGCGTGACAACCGTGCCGTCGTTGATGCAGTGCATCACCCCGACTCGGGCAAACAGCAGACGCAGGTAGTCGTAGATCTCGGTGATGGTGCCGACAGTCGAGCGCGGGTTCTTCGACGCAGACTTTTGATCGATCGAGATTGCAGGCGACAGACCCTCGATGAAATCGACATCCGGCTTGTCCATCTGTCCCAAGAACTGGCGTGCGTATGCCGAGAGCGACTCGACGTACCGGCGCTGGCCCTCGGCATAGATGGTGTCGAACGCAAGCGAGGACTTACCGGAACCGGACAAACCGGTGAACACCACTAATTTGTCGCGTGGAAGCTCGATCGAAACGTTCTTGAGGTTGTGCTCCCTCGCACCACGGACAGTGAGCTTGTCATGCATCCCCGAAAGAGTACCGGTACTTGGCAACCAACTCTCTTCCCGCACATAAGTGGTGCATTCCTCGAACTTGTCTTCGAGCCCGTATTCTGCCTCGCCGCACCCACGGAGGTATGAAAACGGAGACGACGTATATTTACGTAGCAGGAACTGCATCCTTCAGATCAAGCGTCGTTATGTCACCATGGCGGCCAACCTGCCGACAGAAAGTAGTTACTGGATGTCAAGCTTGAAGGCAAAGATAAAGGCACGCATCCCGACTACCGCGTTGAATCGTCTATTGCTGCAATTTCCGCGGCTTTACGAAACAGGTCTCGTCGACTTCGAGACGAATTTGCGCTCTCGAGGTGGGATTGACGATTTGCTGGGTCAGCTTCTGCTTGCATTGAGCGTAAATGGCGACATCATCGATTGCGGGTCGTCGCGATGCGGGTCGAGCGTCATCATGGCCAAGAGGATGCAGTCGCTTCGTGACGTGCGAATAATCTACGCATTAGATTCGTTTGAGGGATTCGACAGGGCGGAACTCGCGCACGAGCGCGAGAAAGGACTCACGTCTGCAACCGATTCGGCCTTTACGTCGACATCGTTCGAATACGTCAAGCAAAAGCTCGCGCGTTTGAGGCTCAGCGATGTCGTGATTCCCGTCAAAGGCTATTTTCAACAGACATTGCCCGAAACAAATGGCCCATTCGCGCTGGTGTTCATCGACTGTGATCTGCGCGACAATCTGACGTTTTGCGCTGAGACGCTGTGGGAGCGACTCACCCCCGGCGGGCGAATCGTATTTGATGACTACGACGCAGACGAATGGCAAGGCGCTCGCGTTGGTGTCGATGAGTTCGTGAAAGATCACAAAGACGAAATCGCGTCTTACGGACTGCTCTCGCGTTTGTATTACGTAGAGAAAGCGTCGCGCTGAAGGGCTGCGAACGTTACAGTCTTTCGAAGCAGAAATACTGTGATCCACATCCGTGCGAGGATCAGCGCAATTGCTGCACCATTTATTCCCCAAAGTGGAATAAGAACAATGTTTGCAATGACGTTGATGCCCGCCGCGATCGCATGTTGCACGCCGTAAGCCCGATCATTCCCTTGGACTATAAAAACCGGCGCCAACGGCGACGCAGCCGTTGAAATGGCTGCCGCAAGCATCAGCAGCGAAGCGGCCGGCGCACCTGCCGAAAAGGAACCCCCATACAGCAATGGCATGCCGAAGTAGATCGCCGGAATCAGGACCGTCATTCCAAGTCCGGAAACCAAGGCCGTCTTCAACGCACGTCGGGCAACGTTCGCCATCTGTTCGGGACGTTCCGTCACGGCCCGCGCCGCACTCGCGATTGCAACAGTCGAGAGTAGCGACGCCAATGTTGTCACAGCCGTCGGCAAGCGCGCAGCCGCAGCATAGATACCTGCTTTCGCGGAGGACAGCCACATTCCGATGAACAAAGTGTCGAAGGAAAACATCACTTGAAATGACAACACAGCGAGCAACATCCAGCCGTCCGTGAACACCTGCCCGCGCGTTGAAGATCGAACTCGGTTCACGACGATTGAAAGACAGAGCGCGACTGCATAAGAAGTTGCAATTACATATGGTGCAGCGCCGGGTGCACTCGAAGCGCCGACACTCAGGGCTCCTATAACAATTAGCGATCCCTGAAGCACGCTGGGCAATGCCGCCATTCGGCTGCGGCCTGCCGCGAGAGCGATCCAGTCGCGATTCATGCCGCCGGCAAGCACTACGACACCCAACACTGCGAATTCGGTTTCTCGAGAGCCAACCGCGACGACGGCGTAACCGATCGAAGCGAAAAGTGAGATGACACTTCGTTGTCGAAGTGCGCTGGAAAGATGCCCGGCATTCGCTGCCACCGCGTCTCTTACTCCACGACTGGAAAATCCCCAATCACCAAGAACACCAAGATATCTTGCGACCAGAAACGCAATCGAAAGACGCCCGAACACATGAGGTTGAAGCTCTCGGGCAAGCGCGACCCATCCGATCAACTCCATCCCTTGTCCGACGGCGCGTAACGAGACAAAAGGCAACGCGCTCCGCAGCCATCGAACCATCATGTTCATGAATCCAGCCCGACAATCGCGCGCGCGACCGGGCGCAACGCGTCCTTCGAGTAACGACTATCTATCGCAATCCGTCCTGCTTCTGAAAGCTGTCGCTGCCTGTAGCCGTCGCGCAATAGTTGCACAAGGCTGTTCGCGAACTCATCCAGCTCGGCAATGACGGCCGGAAACTGAGGATCCACGCCTCTTGCCGCTGCGGGCGAAATTACCTGCGGCATGCCTCGGTTCGCCGCATCGAGCACCTTGTTCTGTATGCCGGTTGCGAACGGGATCGGTGCTATCGAAACGGACGCGCGCGACAAGACTTCATCGAGCTCACCAAATCCGCTTTGCAACGTCCAATTCCAAACGCGACAGAGCTGTTCAACCCGTCGAGTCGGTGAAGCTCCGGCGATGAGGAGGCTCGTGCCCGGCCTATCCGCTTCGACTTGCGGCCATATTTCAGCGAGCGCCTCAATCGCTGCAACATTTGGCGGGTAGTTCAACGAACCGACAAAGACAACGTCATGATCAGGAACGGCTGATCGACTGTCGCCTGGCAAACTTACGCAATTGGGCAGCCACTCTGATTGCATCGGCTCTTGCTCAGACCAACCCGCTGTCACGCGCCTTACCGGAGACTCGATAATCGAATGCTCCACACGCTGCATGGCACCGGCAAGGAATCTAAAACCCAAACGCACACCCACGTTCGAGGCGTAATTCGACCTCTCAGCATAACTCGAGCTGAGGTGATCGACGAAGTCGATCACCGTCAACGGAAAGTCGAGCAACAAAGGTGACCACAGCCGCGCCGTCACGCAAACAACCGCGTCCGGCCGCGACGCTTGCAAGTGCGCGAACATTCGCGTGGTGTTCCAGAACATACTTTCCGGAGTGGCCTCACCTCTGGCGATCGCTGCTGCCGCGCCTATCGACCTCCCTCTAAACATCGAAGCAACAGTTGGTTTCACCGGCAATTCCAGTAGTTCAACATCACTGCCGTCAAGCAGAGTCCGCCAGGTTCGAACGCGCGCTACACCTCCCCGTGCATTGCCTCGCTCCAGGTACACAAGCGCCACGCGATAGCTCATGCGACGTCACCGCCGTTTCCGAACACCAACCGCCGCCGCAGTAACAGCATGCGCCCGGCAATCCGCCACCCCGGTCCACGCTGCTTCGATCCGTAGTAGATCGCTGACTCGAGACGCGCTGCTTCAACGCGCGCACGATCGTCAACAGAGACAGTTGATCGCCCAACCCCGTGGCCTGCAGGTGGCAACGCTAGTCGTACACGCATTTCTGGATACTCTTGATTTAGCCGTTTGGCGAGGTCCATATCTTCGTAGTAAAGAAAGTAATTTTCGTCGAAACCACCGACCGAGAGAAACCGCTCGCGCGAAAGCGAGATAAACGCACCAGTCGGCCATCGTTCCGACAGGGACCAAGCGCTTGGCGCTTGTTCATTTGCCGGATGCGTGTTCATTCCAACACGTGCAAGTATGCGCCGAACACGCCCATTGCGGCTCATCCACCGACTCGCGCGATAGCCGTTGAGGATCAACGACAGAGGTGTCACGTATTGGGTAACGGTGACCGTAGGAGCGCCGGCTGGATCGACCAAGGGCACGGTGACGATCTCGTCGGACTCGCCCGAGAGTGCTGACCAGTGGTCGGTGGTAGCGTCTATGTCGGGATTGCAGAGCAATATTCGCGGCGATTTTGCCCGCATAACGGCTTGGTTGACCGCAGCACCAAACCCGACATTGATGTCGTTGTATATGTGAATGATTTGCGGATGATGCACACTCTCAGCGTCGAGTTTGTTGTCATTGTGTACGACGAACACTTCTGCGTCACGCGGAATCCATGCAAGATCGATACGCGTTGTGTTGTATACAACAATGATTACCGTCATTTGCGGGTTCATCGCGATATACATACCAACAACTGCAACTCGCCGCACAATGGATCGCGGCGCATCGCCCAACGCTCTCTCCATTGCGCTGTGATCGCTGCCGCCAACAATCGCTTGCGGCTGAGCAACTTGCCTTTGCGACGCGAGCGTACTAATTCACTCTCCACCGCGATTTCCCACGCTCGACCTCCAAGGGTCACGTGGCGAATTACGTCAAATCCCGATTCGATCACAACGCGCCGCAGTGCAGACGGCGAGAATACAAAGTTGTGTCGCGGCGGCTCGAGCCCGCGCCAATCCTGTCCGAACTGATCGTGTAAATGTGATCGGGCGTTTGGCGTAACCAATACGACCTTTCCGTGCTGTTGAATGAGCCGATGCATTTCGCGCAATAGCGCACGAACGTCATGCACATGTTCCACAACATGCCTTGCTGTAATTGCATCATAGGAATGCGCTTCAAGGCTCAGCGAGACCAGATCTCCGTGCAAAACATCGACGCCCCGAACACGTGCTGCGTCAACCGCTGCCCGATCAACCTCCTGACCCTCAGCTTTCCAGCCATAACGTGTCAGCTGCTCGATGACTGCGCCATTTCCACAACCGACATCGAGTGAGCGCCCGGGGGGATCGAGATCGACGTACATCGT
>JBBSGY010000100.1:0-7830 GCA_038253645.1 Acidimicrobiales bacterium | reverse complement strand
TGAACAGTTTTAGGCAATACCAACATTCATCGTTTAGAGAAGAGGCCCTCGTGAATCGTAAGAAACGTTGGATGAAAGTGGCTGCAGCAGCAGCTGCTGCATCCGTGAGCGTCGTCGGGTTCAGTCCGACGCCGGCAAATGCATCCAGTCACCGTGAAGCACCACTGATCAGTCAAGACCCGGTTGCCGACAACACCGACCTCTACACATATCGCGACACAACCGACCCGACAAAGCTCGACATCATTGCCAACTTCGTCGGGCTCGAACTACCCCAGGGTGGCCCGAACTTTCAAAAGTTCGGTGACGATGTCAAGTACTCGATTCATGTCGACAACAACGGTGATGTAAAAGACGACATCACTTACAACTTCCGTTTCCGTACAGCGATTGCAAACGGAAATACCTTCTTGTACAACACAGGCCAAATTGCAGCGACCAACGATACGAACCAGAACGTGCGTCAGTTCTATTCGGTCGAGCGAGTCGACAACGCCGGTTCGCACATGCTTGCAACCGACGTGCCGACTCCGCCGGTAAACATTGGCCCGCGTTCGACACCTAATTACGAGTCAGCGCTTGCCTCTCCGACGATCAAAGATCTCGGTGGCGGTGCGAAATCGTTTGCAGGACAGCGCGATGACCCATTCTTTGCAGACCTCGGTTCGGTATTCGACCTGCTTGGTTTGCGTCCGCTGAACGCTGCACATGTGATCCCGAAGGCGAATAGCGCCGGTGTTGACGGGCTTGCCGGTAAGAACGTGCACTCCATTGCGTTGCAGGTTCCGATCTCGTCAGTGAGCAAGAACGGTGACAACCCGACAACCGTCGACTCGAAAGACTCGATCGTCGGCGTTTATGCGTCTGCTGCGCGCCAGCGTGTGAAGGTGCTGTCGGTTGCAGGCGCAGCTCCTCGCAATGCCGGTCGTTGGGTGCAGGTGAGCCGTCTGGGAATCCCGCTTATCAACGAAGTGCTCATTCCCCTTGGTCAAAAAGACAAGTGGAACGCGAGCGAGCCGGAAGACGACGCGCAGTTCTTCGGCCCGATTTTGGATCCGGAGCCGGCGAAGTTGATCCCTGTTCTGTACCCTGGTGTTACGACACCTCCAGGTGGTTTCAACAGTGACGGATCTGCGAAGCGTGCAGACATCGTTGCCGTACTGACAGGCCAAGGTGCTGGTCTCTCCGCCGGAAACGCACTTGCTCCGGCAGACTTGTTGCGTGTGAACCTCGCAACGCCGATCACCGGTTCTCCGAACCGTCTCGGTGTTATCGCAGGTGACGCTCAGGGCTTCCCGAACGGTCGCCGACTCGCTGATGATGTCGTCGACATCGAGCTTCGACTACTCGCCGGTGGCACGCCACTCAATCCGACATACAACGTGAGTCCGAACAACGCGCTTACAGATGGCGTCGACACGAATGACACGGCCAATCTGTCGACATTCCCATACGTTGGTACGCCGTTTGATGGTTACAGCCAAGAAGCTCCGGGACACGCTGCCCCGTAATGCTTGGTGTAGCAACAACTATTTGAACCAACACTGAGTTGAGAACTGTGCCCCGGTCGAGTGACCGGGGCACAGTCACATCAATATTGAATTTTCTGAACATAACTCTGAGAATCGGGCAACATTGAGAGTCGGGAAACGAACATGACGACAATCCTCGAGGGCAATAAGGAGTCGCGAGTTACGAAGCCGGAGATTCGCCGCATCGGACTCATGGTTGTATTTGTCGCGACGCTGCACGTCGTCGGCTTCGCCCTCTTATTTCTCGGTGCGCAGGGTCATTATCAACTCGATGCCAAGACCACCTTTGGCTTTGGAACCGGAATCCTGGCGTACACCTTAGGCATGCGTCATGCGTTTGACGCTGACCACATCTCGGCGATCGACAACACCACTCGAAAGTTGATGAGTGAAGGCAAACGTCCCGTTGGTGTCGGCTTTTTCTTCTCGCTCGGTCATTCATCTGTCGTATTTGTACTGGCCTGCCTGCTCAACTTCGGCATCAAAGCATTGAACTCACAGGTCAAGGCGGATGATTCCGCGCTGCACCACTACACCGGTTTAATCGGCACAAGCGTGTCAGGAGCCTTTCTGCTTTTGCTCGCAATAATGAACATTGTTGTGCTGGTTTCAGTAGTAAAGATCTTCATGCAGTTACGAAACGGCAATCACAATGAAGAGATGCTTGAACAGCAACTGAACAATCGCGGTCTGCTCAACCGTTTCTTCGGATCACTTGCACGTTCGGTCGACACCAGTTGGAAGATGTATCCGATGGGCATCTTGTTCGGGCTTGGCTTTGACACTGCGACAGAAATCGCGTTGCTGGTCTTGGCCGGAAGCTCAGTGAGCGCGGGCCTGCCGTTCTGGGCGATTCTCAGCTTGCCGGTGTTGTTCGCGGCCGGCATGAGCTTGCTCGACACGGCGGATGGCTGCTTCATGAACTTCGCGTACGGATGGGCGTTCTCCAAGCCGATCCGCAAAGTCTATTACAACATGGCAATTACGGCGCTTTCAGTTGCTGTTGCACTCTTCATCGGCGGCCTCGAGGTTGCGCAAGTAGTTTCGAATCAGCTTGGTCTCGAAGGCGGACTTTGGAAGTACGCGCAAGACTTTGACATCAATCGCGCCGGATTTATCATTGTCGCCATATTCGTAGCGTCTTGGGGACTCGCGCTCGCCATTTGGCGCTATGGCAAGATCGAAGCGCGCTGGGAGTCAGCCGCCGCGTTGAGCAAGACCGCCGGCTAACTACGAGCTGTGTGCGCAATACCTCCGAAAACGGGGACTTTGCGCGCATGGCTTGCGATGGGCGGGGAGCTCTGGCCCCGGAAAGTGATTTTGACAGATTCTCGTGCAAACTGGGGAGATGTCGCTCTTGGCTGCATCACGGCCCGAGCTTGTCAGTGAGGGCGAGTGGGCCGCTCTGGTCGCGTGTTCTGTCCGCCATTCTGGGATCTTCAAACGGACACGAATCGGAGTTGTCAACAGATCTGCAGACGGTAACAACCTCATCATTGCCGTCAACTCCGACACGATCGCGCGCGTTACGCCCGAGGAGAAGAAGGGAGGCAACGCGAACTGCGTGCTACTGAGCGCAGCGTTTGGCAGTGATTCAAACAGCGGCGTCCTTGCACCGAGATTTCGTCACATCGGCCAACCGTTCGCGCATGCGAGCCATGTCTTGTCGTTTTACCAATTGCTGCCACGCGAACCAACGCCGGAGACTCTGACGGACATTCAAGAGCTTAGTGGAAGGCTGGGTACTCTCAACGCAAAGATAAACAAACTCAACGGCCACCTGGTGAAGCTGGGAAATTGGGATCCGATGGGCCGCATAGACGGCCGCCTTCAACATGTAAAAAAGTTTTGTAGTGAAACTAAGGGGATCTTCACCCCGCAGGAGCTCGCTCTCCTCGAGCGACTTCGCGACCGTGTTGCGGAGCGCATCGAGATTTTCATGCCGCGTTCCGGAGAGACTGCTTATGTCATCCACATGGACCCGCACATCGACAACGTCGTCGGCGGGGTTCTGCTTGACTACGACTCCACTTTCGTTGGTTCTTGGCAAGCGATAGCGCTCGACGTGACAGCTGTCGCGGCGACCGACGCATTTATGAGTCCTTTGCTGACGCCGGCACCGGCGGGAGGGTTCATACCCCCGGTGAGCAAGCAGCACTACCTGGACAGTTATGCCGGCGAAAGCCAAGAGCTGCTGGACCGCGTCTTGTGTCAAAAGGACGCGTTGAACCTCGCGTTTCTCATGCGCCTATTCAGGCTTGGGCTCAATCAGATGGAGAGCGCAGTGAGCGCGATCGAAGCATCGGAAAACGTGAAACCCCACGAGCGCGAGCTGGCGAACGCAACATGGAGCGTCAAACTCGGCCAGGCGCGCATCAGGCTCGCAACACTGCACTCGATCGACGCTGCCTTGACAGGTGGTGCCATCGATTTGATGAACGCCGCCCAGAACGGTCTCATTGACAATGCCAGTTCGTGGGATAACAACCGGCGCCAGAAAGCGATAATCGAGGCCACAGTTTCATCGCGACGACATGAAACCCAGAGCGTGGGTCGCTTCACAACTCAAAGCGTTGACGGAGGCGCGGCCCGCGGCCTGTAATGCGCTTTGCCATCCCTCCCCTTGTGCTGAACGGGACCGGCGAGGCTCATGATATGCCGACGATGTCGGCCGATCCCGTAGAATGCTCCTCGAATATTGCTTCGACAAGTTCGAGGCGCCTTATTGGATCGGACACGGTTTGAGACATGCGATTGCGCTCGAACAAGTTCGGCACGAGCTCCGCGACAGTGTCCATCGTGAGATGCTTCCAGGCATCATCCAGATGTACAATGCGTCCCGCTGTCCCGACCATTCCGACGGCTTGGCAACCAGCCGCGACCATTTGCGCGCGAGTGAGCTGTATCAGTGAGGCAGGCACAGAATCGATCGTACCTGGAAGGTTTATGGTGAAACCGCCGTTGAGTAACCAACTGGTTTTTTCTGACCGATCGACGCGTATATCTCTATGGATCCAATCGATCAAAGTGCCGTCGTCGTCCGGTAGTTGAACCGCGCGACCATCTCTTCCTGCAACGCCATCCAGCAGGCCGTCAAAGGCAACATTCTCTGGAGATGCATTGGCAAACAGGCACTGGTCAGCGAACGGCCAACCCTTCATACCGCGAACTATCGGCTCTCCCGTGCAATCGATGACAAGCGTCGAATCAGCGAGCGGATCGTCGTGTGTCAGTGCGTCAAATCCCGCGAGCTCGGCAAGGAACCCAATTTGGCGATCCGAATCATGGACCAAAGGCTTGACACCCATGCGTTTCAACGCTTGACACACCCACGCGCCGATCGGCCCGTACCCAACGACTAACGGCTGAGCAAACGCATCGCGCTGGGTTAGGCCGACAGCGCGTGTCCGCTCTCGTATTTCCCGCACGACGGATAGCGCAATTGACGGTGACTCAAAGGTCAATTTGTCACCGCTCGACACCGCTACAACGGGGAAGTCGAGGCCGCCTCCACCCATCCATCGGATCCCTCGCGCTGTTTGCTCAACAGCGACGACTCCCATGTAATGCGCAAGTCCCATGCGTTGAGCTGTCAAAGTCAGCAATCCGCCGTTATCGACAATGAGCAATGTGTTGCCCAAGTCCCGTGCTTGATCGGCCGCTGCTCGGAGGACTTCCTCGCCGCCGGGGGAGCAGTGCGACTTCCAGGCATCGTACGAACGCATCGCAGATGCCGGACCATCGAACGATCCGCGATGCACGCGGATTCCGCGCTTTCGTGCAGGCGAAATAGTTCCGAGGTGAGTGGAGTTCGGTTTGCCGAGGAAAAACATGCGGTCATAACGGCAACCGAGTGCGGCGAAGGCATCCAGTTCGTCGAGCATCGTTCCAAGCAAATGCTGGCGCGCAGCGATCGTTACATTTCGAAGTGGCCGGCGTCCCCGTGCTGAGTCCACGACGGCATCGATCGCGGGCAGACCCATGAAACGAGTTTCACATCCGTCGCCCGTCCAAAGCCAACTGCGTGAATCGCGTCATGCAATGGCGCTCTTGAACGCAACGCCAATTCGTGGCGGAGTGGAGTTGCCGTTTAGGATTTACCAATGCCTGGCACCGTCGAAGAGCTGACGATAGAACAGCGACGCGCGATCACCAGGCGGCTTGCGCCGCTCTACATCGCGGGCGCTCTTCAAAGTTTTCAACTTTGGTTCGCCGTTGAAAAGCCGTTTCAGGCTTCGATCGGTATGACCCAGACGCAAATGGCGCTGCTCGCCGTAGTCGTCAATATCACGTTGATTACGTCGAATATTCCTCTCGGTGTGTTGGCGGACAGATGGAGTCGCAAAGGGTTGTTGATGGTCGGCGGCGCGATATCCAGCGTTTCGAGCATTATCGCGGTCGAAAGCCATGGCTTCTTGGCGTACACCGTTGCGATGGTGTTCTTTGCTCTCTGCGTGGCTGCGCTTTCCGGTGGATACGACTCGGTTGTGTATGACACGACACTTGAAGAAACACGAGATGGCTCTTCATTTCGCCGATTTTATGGGCGTCTCCGGTTTTTCGAAGGCGTGGCGCTGGCGATAAGTTCGATCCTTGGTGGCGTTGTTGCGGCGACATTCGAACCGAGAAGCGCTTATCTGATTAGTGCTCCATTTGCCGCTGCATCAGTGATTGCGCTCGCCTTCTTTCGTGAGCCCGTCCGACATCGTCACAAATCCGAAGACATTGCTCATTCTCGCTTAACGGCATCCTTGAAGCAGCTCGTTCTTCAACGAGATACACGTTGGGTCGTGATTGCATTGATAGTCGTGACCGTTGGATCGTCGTTGATGAGTCAGCTTGATCAACTGTGGCTGCTCGCCCTCGCGTTGCCATTGCCGTTTTATGGACCGGTCAACGCGGCGATTCTTGCAAGCCTCGGCCTCGGCGGACACTTCGCGGGCATGTCGCGATCGACGAGGAATGACATATATGTGGCGTCATCGGTCCTCATCCTGAGCTTCGGGTTGCTCGTCAAGAACGACGTTTCGGTGATCGTCGCGCAATGCGTCACGTTGGGCGGTCTTACCTTCTTAGCGATTTCGCTCGGCCAGCGCCTTCATGCGGCAATACCATCCGATGTACGAACTTCCACATCATCAGCGGTGGCGACTCTCGGAATGTTGGTTTTTGCGCCTACCGCATTGCTGTTCGGGCGGTTGTGTGAGACCGTAACGGTTTTTCATGCTGCATGGATGGCCGTCACGATCTGTGGACTCTCATTGCTGTGTGTCGTTTGGGCTCATCGCGCTTCGCGCGTGGCCTAGTGCTCAGTCGCGTAAGTCATTTCGTTGACACGCGCCACGCGCGATTCGATTGCAATGGTATTCATGTGCACCGAGGTCCGGTGTGCGCACCCTCGTGCACACAACGGTCGTGTTGGTGTGTTGAACGGGCGACCATTCATCAGTCAGTTCTTGTGGCGGGTGAATGCCAAAGCCACTCCGAGCGCTGACATCATTAAGCCTCCGCCTCCGCCCATGTACTCCAAGCGTCGAGGCGACCGCCCGAACCATGCGCGGGCCGTGCCGGCGACGTAGGCGTAAGTACCATCCGAAATCACCGCGATGAACTCGAAAATCGTTCCCAGGATGAGTAGCTGCATCCAGATATGCTCTGCTGAAGTTTCTACGAATTGCGGTAACACCGCAGCAAAAAACACAATCGTTTTAGGATTCGTGACCCCCACGACGAAGCCTTCGCGGAAATGCGACTCCTGGACCTCGCTGCGACAGGTTGATGAAGCAGCGCTGCGTTGGAGCGCCGCTCCGAGAACGCTCTCACACCTAGATATGTCAACGCGTGCCAAGACCGGTTTGTCGCGGGATCCAAACCAGTCGCTCGCTCAGCCGAGTTGGATCAGTACTGCGCCTAACACTGCCAGCGGAATTCCCACGAGTTTGAGACCTAGGTAGGCTTTCTCTTTCAGGATGAGGTGCTCGCCGAAAGCCACAAAGATCAGAACTGCCTCTTGCAGAACCACGACCTGCCCCGCATCACCGGTAGCAAGTGCGCCGTTGAGTGCAAAATTAGTAAGGGCTCCCAGGGCACAGACGAAAGCAACGTTCCGGCGGTTCTGTCTGAACATGGTGGTGATGCGCGCTCGTGCATTCGGCATGAAGATGTAGTTCAAGACCGTCGCCGGCAGGAATGTCGCGAAAAACGTGAAGCTCACGAGGTTCATAGAGTCGAGCAAGTAGCTCGACGTAACGATGATCGCTGCGTTGAAGAGTGTCGCAGTCAGAACGAGCATGACCGC
>JBBSGY010000099.1:0-7844 GCA_038253645.1 Acidimicrobiales bacterium | reverse complement strand
TCGTTACGTGCTCGAGGCGCTCGACGCGAACGACTGGGCGCTTGGTGGTGAACAGTCGGGTCACGTGATTCTCCGAGACGTATCGACAACCGGTGATGGTCTTTTGTCCGGAGTCTTTCTGCTTGCGTTGATGCAGGAGACCGGCAGACAACTCAGTGATCTTGCCTCGTCATCGATGACTCGCTTGCCGCAAGTGTTGCGCAATGTTCGGGTCATCAACCGCGACGGCCTCGAATCGGCATCACCGATTTGGGATGCCGTACGCGAGGTTGAAAAAGAACTGGGTGACTCCGGGCGTGTTTTGTTGCGACCGAGTGGTACCGAGCCGCTTATTCGTGTGATGGTCGAGGCACCGACGCTGGAGCAAGCCGAGTCTGCATGTGACCGTCTATGCGTCGTCGTTGAGCAGACACTCGCAGCGCAGTGATCGGCGTCGGAATCGACGCGGTTGAAGTAGAACGGTTTCGCACGGCGAAGACCTCGCTCCTGGAAAGGTTGCTCACGCCGGACGAGCGTGACTACGCAAACCAGTTCGCGGATCCAGCGCCTTCACTAGCCGCGCGTTTTGCCGCAAAGGAAGCAACTATGAAGGCTCTGGGAGTGGGCCTTGGTGCATTCGGCTTTCACGACGTCGAAGTAGTCCGCAAGGATTCGGGCGAGCCAAAGTTGGTCGTCACGGGAAACGCGCAACGCCTTGCAACCGAACGCGGGGTATCCCGTTTTCTCATTTCGATGTCACACACCCGTTCGATTGCGACTGCGATAGTGATCGCAGAATGAAGCCGGTGGTCACCGTCGACGAAATGCGTGCAATCGACGCAGAGTCGCCAGTGGCCGAAAGAGAGCTGGTTCGCCGGGCAGGTACGGCTGTCTATTTTGCCGCCCGCAACATGCTTGGCGGAACTTATGGCCGTCATGTCGTCGTCATCGAAGGTCGTGGAAACAATGGTGCGGATGGACACGTCGCTGCGGAGTTATTGCGTCGCAAGGGCGCGCGGATAACAACGGTTCCTGCCGGTGACACCGTTCTACCAATGAGCGACCTGATTATCGATGCTGCTTACGGAACCGGATTCCATGGTGAATACAGGGCACCCGATCCTCATGGTGTGCCGGTGCTGGCAGTCGACATTCCGTCCGGCGTCGATGGCGATACAGGCGTCGCCTGCAAAGGTGCCGTGAAAGCTCGGCGAACGATTGCGTTCGCGGCTCTCAAGCCTGGCCATCTTTTGCATGCCGGCGCGGATCATGCGGGCGATATCGACGTTGTCGATATCGGTCTCGATGTATCGCGAGCACGAATGCATCTACTCGAGCAAAGCGACATTAGTTTGCCGCCGCAACCCCGCGAGTCACACAAGTGGGAGACTGCAGTTGCAATTGTCGGCGGTTCGCCGGGCATGCTCGGCTCGGCGTGTCTTAGTGCAGCAGGAGCGGCGCGTGCCGGCGCCGGAATGGTGCGATTGTTCATACCCGGCATCGACGAACGCGACTTGCCGATTTCGGAAGCAGTTGCAGAGGCGCTGCCAAGCACGAATTGGGCTGATGTGGTTCTCAAAATTTCCGATCGTGTCAAAGCAATCGTCGTGGGCCCGGGCCTTGGTCGAGATCAACGGACAATCGGGAGTGTCAATGAGCTGATTGCGAAGGCAACAGTTCCTGTCGTCGTCGATGCCGATGGACTGTTTGCAATAGCTCAGGATCCGACCGCCGTACAAAGCCGTGGCGGTGTCACGGTCCTCACGCCTCACGATGGTGAGTTCAAGGCGTTGACCCGAAGAGTGCCGTTGGCCCAACGTTGGCAGAGCGCCGAGCAACTCAGTGAGTCGATGTCCGCAACGGTGCTTCTCAAAGGTTCGACGAGTGTCATTGCGCGCGTAGGCCATAAAACGCTGCTGTCGAATACGGGAGGCCCGCGACTCGCAACCGCGGGCACAGGAGATGTCTACGCAGGTGTGCTTGGTGCGTTCCTCGCGCTTGGCATCGGTGCGCAGGTTGCCGCCGCACAAGCCGCATTTGTACATGGCAAAGCGGCACAAATGGGACACAGCGTCGGATTTGTCGCGGGCGACCTACCGCAATACATCGCTGACTGGCTGTCCAGTGCAACAATTGAGGGTAATGGCTGAAATCGTCCGACCTGCATGGGCAGACATCGATCTGTCGGTGATTCGTGAGAATGTTCGTGTCTTGCAACGTCTGTTTGCCCCGGCCGAGCTTTGCGCGGTCGTCAAAGCGGACGCTTACGGCCATGGATGCGTGCCGGTTGCCAAGGCCGCGATCGAAGGCGGTGTCGACCGTCTTGCAGTTGCACTGGTCGAAGAAGCGAGACTGCTACGCGAGAGCAGAATCGACGCGCCGATATTGTTGCTCTCCGAGCCAGTGCCTGAAGCAATGCGTGATGTGGTTGCGCACAAGATCACACCAACTTTGTACACGCTTGAAGGTGTTCGAGCGCTTGCGAGCGCGGTGACAGAGGAACGTTTTCCTGTGCATGTCAAAATCGACACCGGTATGAATCGTGTCGGCGCTAACGCCGACGTGGCAACGCAGATAATCAATGAGGTTGTCAGTAATGAAAACCTGTACTGGGAGGGCTTGTGGACGCATTTGGCGGTAGCGGATGAGCCCAAGAATGATTTCACCCATGTGCAGGCGACTCGGCTCAACGAATACATCGACAAGATTTCGATTGACCACGAGCTTCCCCCGATAATTCACGCGTGCAACACCGCCGGCGGTATCAAGTTTCGCGCTCAACGTCGCGCGCTCGTGCGTTGTGGAATCGGCATCTATGGAGTGGCACCGTCAAAAGACGTGCCGCTTCCCAAGGGTGTGATGCCTGCCATGCGGGTAAGTACAAAGGTCTCGTTCGTGAAGCGCCTCGAAGCAGGTGATTCGATTTCCTATGGACAGCGCTACACGCTTGATCGTCCGTCGAACATCGCCACGATTCCGCTTGGCTACGCGGATGGCGTCTACCGGGTCCTCTCCAGTCGCGGCGGCGAGGTACTCATTAACGGTAAGCGCCACGTGATCGCCGGCAATGTGACGATGGACCAGACAATGATCGACTGCCGTGACGACCCGGTCTCTGTGGGTGACGAAGTCGTGCTCATCGGGCACCAAGGCAAAGAAGAGGTTACGGCCAACGAGTGGGGAAACCTCGCTGACACCATTGGCTACGAGGTCGTTTGCAGGATCGGCCCACGCATCCCCAGGCGCTACCTCAACGCCTGATCCGGCGGCACTGTTGGCTAGGGTGAACTTCCCGGCTGATTGAGAATTAGGCTGACCCTTCATTATGGGGGCATTGACAACAGTCGCAGGTCAGGCAAGTACCTGCACCCGCTGTGACCTGGCCTCCACGCGTACCCAGGTCGTATTCGGAGTGGGCCATCCAACTGCCGACCTGATGTTCGTCGGCGAAGGGCCGGGCAAAGAGGAAGATCTGAGGGGCGAGCCGTTCGTCGGTCGTTCCGGCAAGCTGCTCGACAAGCTCGTTACCGAGGAGCTCGGCATCGACCGCTCGCAGTTCTATATCGCAAATGTCGTGAAATGCCGGCCTCCGAACAACAGAGACCCACACCCGGTCGAGATCGACGCATGTTGGTCCTGGCTCGAACAACAGATCCAACTCATTGACCCGCGCGTCATAGTCACGCTCGGAAATTTTGCAACGCGGACGTTGCTGAAGACCACGGAGGGCATTACGAAGTTGCGAGGGCGAATTCACATGTTCGAAGGACGCGTTCTCGTCCCTACGTTTCATCCATCTGCAGCACTTCGCACCGGTGCTGACACTGTTGCGAAGATGCGCAGCGATCTCATTCGCGCAAAGCGAGCGATAGCCGGCGACCTTGACCCGGTTGAACAGCGAGTAGAAGCATGATCACGGCGAAGACCACATCTGCTGATTCGACACGCGCGCTCGGAGGCGCGCTGGCGTCCACGATCAGCGAACGCGACCTTGTGCTGCTCGCCGGTGACCTCGGTTCGGGCAAGACAACACTCACGCAAGGTTTCGGCGCTGCTCTTGGTGTCGAAGAGCCCATTACAAGTCCGACATTTGTATTGATGCGCAGTTATGAAGCCCGGGTGAAGCTCCACCATGTCGACGTTTACCGCCTCGAGCATCTGCAAGAGGTAATCGATTTAGGCCTTCTCGAGCTGCTCGACGAGGGCGGAGTTGCATTGGTCGAGTGGGGCGATTTAGCTGCTCCCGTGATGCCGCGTGACTTTCTCGAGATTCGCTTGAGCGTTGACGAATTTGATGACGACGTTCGAAACGTCCAGCTGACCGGTATGGGGCCAAGGTGGACCATTCGTGAGAAAGTGATTGCGGAAGCCATCGGCGTTTGGATTACCGACGCACAGGCAGGAACGACGTCGTGATCATTCTGGGAATCGAAACTTCGACAACGCAGGTTGGTTGCGCGATCGGTGGCCAAGAGGGCCTGCTCGGCTCGTTCCACGCTGCGCGCGGGCGTTATCACGCGGAAACGCTTGTTCCGGCGATTCAGTTCACTTGTGAGCATTCGCGAACCGAACTCAAAGAAGTGAGCTGCATTGCGGTTGATGTTGGTCCCGGCCTTTTCACCGGTCTGCGCGTTGGCGTTGCGACTGCAAAGGCGATGGCAACCGCGATGCGCGTTCCGATGATTGGCCTTTCGAGTCTGGACTTGCTCGCTTTTCCCGTGCGCTGGTCAAGTCGTTTGATAGTTCCTGTTATTGACGCGCGACGCGGCGAAGTGTTCTGGTCGACTTACCGTCAGGTCTCCGGCGGCGTGCAACGCCTTACTGATGTTCAGGTGACAAAGCCTGAAGAGCTGTACTCAGAATTACAAGCGCTGAACGAAGATGCGTTGTTGGTCGGTGATGGCGCGCTGCGCTATGCCGAGCTCTTTGACGATCTTTCAGGTGTCGAAATCGGCACTGTCGGCAATGCATATCCGTCGGCTGCCTCGCTTGTCGAGCTTGCGCAGCCGCGTGCACTTCGCGAAGAGTTCGTGCAGCCCTCTGAGCTGGAGATCATGTACTTGCGCAAGTCAGATGCGGAAGCGAATTGGGAACGTGCGGGGCAAGTCTGATGGCATCGCGAATTCCCGACGACATAACGAGCACCAACGCAACGCCGTTTACGGTGCAGCTTCAACCGATGCGCCGCAAACATGTGCGCTCGATCATGCGCATCGAAAGCTCCGTCTATCCACATCCGTGGACTGCGAGTCTGTTCTTCAGCGAACTTGCATTGCGCGGCAGCCGCGCATACACGGTTGCTCAACACGGGCCGCTCGTAATCGGATACTCGGGTCTCATGTTCGTCGGTGACGACGCGCACATCACCACAATTGCGGTCGACCCGATCTGGCAGCGTCATAAAGTGGCGACGCGCCTCATGCTTCATAACGTGCGTCTGGCATTGCACAAGCGTGCAAAAAACCTCACGCTTGAAGTGCGCGTGTCTGACGCCAAGGCGCAAGCGCTCTACGCAAGGTTTGGGTTCGCGCCGGCCGGTGTGCGCAAGAACTATTACGCAGAGACCAATGAAGACGCTCTTGTGATGTGGGCAAATGACATCGACAGCGACGCATATGCAATGCGAATGTCCGCAATCGAAGCGTCAGTTCCCGGCGGCACGATCTCCGAGGTTCCACGATGACGCAGTCAATGCGCGTACTCGGCATCGAGACTTCTTGTGATGAGACAGCAGCCGCGGTTGTGTGCGACGGCCGTCAGATTCTTTCCTCGGTGCTTGCCTCGCAGATCGATTCACACGTTCGTTTCGGTGGCGTTGTCCCCGAGGTTGCAAGCCGTGCACACGTCGAAATGGTCACGCCCGTTATTTCGCAGGCACTGGTTGAAGCAGGTTTCGGCACTGACGATTACCCCGATGTCGTTGCTGCAACCGTTGGCCCCGGCCTGGTTGGCGCGCTGCTTGTCGGACTAAGCACCGCAAAGGCAATGGCGCTTGTGTGGGGCGTTCCGTTTGTTGCGGTGAATCATCTCGACGCACACCTTTGGGCGTCGTCACTCGAGGAAGAAAACATCGAATATCCGCTTGTGATGTTGTTGGTTTCCGGTGGTCACACAATGCTCGTTGCATGCAGCGCCCCGGGCAAGTACGAACTACTCGGTCAGACGCGCGATGACGCAGCAGGCGAAGCATTCGACAAAGTCGGTCGTGCAATGGGCCTCGGCTATCCGGGCGGCCCGGTTATCGACCGTCTCGCGGCAGACGGTGATCCTGAAGCAATCAAGTTTCCGCGTGCAATGGCCGGCGATAACTACGAGTTTTCATTCAGTGGCATCAAAACTGCGGTTGCCAACTATTTGCGCAAGAATCACGACACGAATGCTGAAGATATTGCAGCTTCGTTCCAAGCGGCAGTAGTCGATCAGTTGCTCGGCAAGGCACGACGGGCTGCGCAAGAGATCGGTGCGAAGGGCATCTGTCTCGCCGGCGGAGTCGCCGCCAACTCGTCCTTGCGCGAGAAGACATGTGACATCGGTATCGAACTTGGTCTGTCCGTGATGTTGCCGAGCCGGTCCATGTGCACCGACAACGCAGCGATGGTCGCCGCGGCCGGCTATCACCGTCTGCGTGAAAATGGACCGTCGCCATGGAACGTCGGCGCGCAGCCGGGCATGGGGCTAACGATTCCGAACTACGACCGCCGTCACCACTAGAGGATTCCCTCCGTACGGCGGCTCTCAGGCCTTCCCAAGTCCGGCGAAAGCTGCTGGAACGCGGGAAGCGCAACAGCTTTATAGCGAATGTCAATTTCATCGGGGAGTTCACCCGGCAAGTAAGCGTCGACAACGAATACACCTTCAACGACTCCGAGCAGCGGTTCGCCGGCAAAGTTCAACGGGGTTTGGCCTATTACCAATTTCGCCGCCCAATCCCAAACCGGGACGATTTCAATGTGCGCGTCGGTTTCGCCGGGAGATTGGATCGCAATTCGCTGCGCTCTGTCGAGTCTCACCACCGCCGCCGAAATAATGCCGGTCGGACCGGATGACAACACGATCAATGCAAGTGAATTCATTCGAATTACGGGAGGAAACGGCGCCCTATCGAAGTAATGGCCAGTTGCGTTGACGGGTTGTGATCCCGGCGGACCGGAGATAGTGATGCCGGCGAGGGGTCGCACGGTGGGACCGAATTCATCTGACATGGCTGGCAAGCTACGGCCACTTCCACCGCCGATTTCAATCGGCCGTGGGAACTGTGTGCGCAGAGGTCCCGAAAACGGCACCTTTGCGCACACAGTTCCGGCCCAGGAGTGCCATCGACGCGTCCTGACTTGCACGTGCCTGCGGTCCTGCTACCTTTAGCAGTCGCAACCTGAGAGTGCTAACCGGTCTCAAGCAATGAGGCCATCTCTAATACGCAGATAAGCGGAGGCAATAAGTGACACTCGTACCCCTCGAAGACCGAATCGTGGTTCTCCCTGATGAAGGTGAGACGCAAACCGCGTCGGGCATCTACATCCCGGAAACCGCAAAAGAGAAGCCGCAGCAGGGCAAGGTCCTTGCAGTTGGCCCAGGTCGTTTCGACGACGAAGGTGACAAGCGTATTCCGCTCGACGTCGCCGAGGGCGACACCGTCGTCTACTCGAAGTACGGCGGCACCGAGATTACCGTTGACGGTCAAGACGTGATCATCCTCAGCCAGCGTGACGTACTTGCGAAGGTGAAGAAGTAATGGCCAAGCAGATCGCCTTTCAGGCTGAAGCACGCCGTGGCCTCGAAGCCGGTGTCGACAAGCTCGCGAACACCGTTCGCGTAACGCTCGGCCCACTCGGTCGTTACGTCGTCATCGACAAGAAGTTCGGCGC
>JBBSGY010000098.1:0-7845 GCA_038253645.1 Acidimicrobiales bacterium | reverse complement strand
GGGCCGTTTCTGAATCTCGACCAAGGTGCAAACGTCAGTGAGCTTTGTGAGGGCCTACGTGCAGTTTGTGTAATCGGTGATGATGCCGGCGATATTCCGATGTTCAAGGCAGCGCGCGAATGTTCGAGTGTCGCCGGCTACAGATCATTGAACATCGCGGTTCGGAGCGATGAGATGCCACCTGGTCTGCTCGAACATTCAGATGCTTCGGTAGAAGGCCCTGAAGGCGTTCTCGAAGTACTGCAATACCTGACGAGCTGATCGTTAGGACTGAGCTGCGCGAAGTTGGTCGTCGAGCCAATCGAACGAGGTGCGTTTAGTGGCGGCAAGTTTCAGCTGCCTTGCGCGCGCAACTCGTTCCTCGTCGTTCATTTCGAGCGCGTGCAACATTGCGTCGCTTGTATCGGTGATATCAAACGGGTTTATACCGATTGCCGCGTCGCTCAATTCGTGCCATGAACCCGCTTCCCGGCTCAACACGATTGCTCCGTCGCGTTCGTTGACCATCGCGCCTTCTTTCGAAACGAGGTTGAGTCCATCGCGAATCGGGTTGACCAGCAACACGTCATAACGATGAAGCGCTGCGAGAGATTGCGGGAAGTTATCTTCTGTGTCGAGAACAATCGGCGTCCAAGTCGGTGTCGACCAACGGTCGTTTATGTAGTCGACAGTCGCGTGCACCTCGTTTCTGTACGCGAGATATTCCGGGAGCCCTTCGCGACTCGGATAGATGAATGCTGCGAATGTCACACGTTCGCGCCAGCGCGGATAGCGTTGCAACATGTCGTCGTACGCGTGAAAACCGCGCACGAGATTCTTCGAGAGTTCAATGCGGTCAACGCGGACGATGAGTTTGCGATCACCGGCTATCTCGTCAACGCGGCCCTTTGCGGCGATGCATTCCTTGGAGGCCGCAATTTTGGCGAGGTCTGCTCCATCAGGTGTAGCCGCGCTTACAAAGGTCTTTGGCACGTAGCCGAGTTCGTCCTGACAGCAGAGCACGAAGTTGTCCGCCCAGCGTTGTGAGTGAAAGCCGCAAGCGTTGTGACCCGCAAGACCCTCGAGCAGCGTGCGAAGTGCAGTTGGCGGCAAGACATCGATCGTATTGCGACCGACAAACGGTGTGTGGTGAAAGTGAACCGTTTTGAGATCCGGGCGCGTTTGACGAAGTGCCTTGCCGAGCAAGGTGAGGTGATAGTCGTGAATCAGGACTGTCGCGTCTTGCGGTGAGTTCTCGGCGACCGCCTGCGCGAAGATTGCGTTGACCTCACAGTATGTGTGCCACGCGTCCCACCAATGTGTGTCGATTCGCGGGCGCCGTGCGAGGTCGAACAAGTTGTGGTGTAAGAACCACAATGTACCGTTTGCAATCACGTCGTAGTACTTGCGATATGCGTGTGGTTCGATGAGGAGCTGACGCAGCCGGAAGCCACCGGACTCGACGATGCCTTGCTCAGCGGCTGCGCGGTCCCCGTCGGTCATCGCATTCGCGATCCATAACGCGTCGACATCAGCGACCGCAGGAGCCAGACAGGTCACGAGGCCGCCGCCTGCACGGCGGGGAACCAGGTTGCGATCGGAGTCGTACTTGAAGGTCACGGGCCCCCGGTTCGACACGACCACTATCGGCGTCGTTGTGGCACCGGTCTTATGCACCCATGGGACGATACTTAGAACATGCGTCGTTTGTTACGTTCAGGCCTTTGAAGTCCGACCCTCTTGGGGGCGCCCGACAAATTTCGAGGAACAGCGACCGCGATCGAGGTTGTAAGGGCAGCCTGGCACGTTGCCTTGGCTGCCGGCTGGAAGGCTGAAGGCGCTCCGATGGCGGACGGCGGAAGCGTGCGTTGAGCAGGGGATTTCGGCGGAGTTGCCACCGCACGATTTATGAAGCATTATTTGAGCGCCAGTGCTTATTGGCGACAACTCAATAACTCATCAAGAGCGGTAGAGGGACGGGCCCTGTGAAACCGCGGCAACCAGCTCGAAAGGCTTTTCAAGTCGTTCGAGGTCAAAGGTGCCAATGCCCGATCGATGACTCAGGAGGTCAATATGTCGTTCGTTCAAGGTCTGCAATGTCGTGAGTGCGCGCGTCTCTATCCGGCAGCCGCACAACACGTCTGTGAGGATTGTTTTGGTCCGCTCGAAGTCGCTTACGACTACGACGCGATTTCAGAGACAATCACGCGCGAAAAGATTGCGAGCCGCGCGCCGAACTTGTTCCGCTATCACGAGCTGCTCCCCGTCGAGACGCACTCGGCGGTCAGCCTTGGGGCAGGTTTCACGCCCCTTATTCGCGCGGACCGTCTTGCCGCAGAACTGGGTATCGGTGAGTTGTGGGTCAAGAACGACACGGTCAATCCGACCGGTTCGTTCAAAGACCGTGTTGTTTCAGTTGCGATTACCAAGGCACGTGAGCTCGGTTTCAAAGTCATTGCGTGTGCATCGACCGGCAACCTCGGTAACTCTGTTGCGGCGCACGCGGCGCACGCGGGTCTGCAGTCATACGTGTTCATTCCGACAAACCTCGAAAAGGGAAAGGTTCTCGGGAGCGCTATTTACGGCACCACGTTGGTCGGTGTCGAGGGCAGCTATGACGACATCAACCGTTTGACGAGTCAGCTTGCCGAAGAGCGTTCCGAGTGGGCGTTTGTAAACCAGAACATTCGCCCGTACTACCAAGAGGGTTCGAAGACGCTCGCGTTCGAAATCGCCGAGCAGCTTGGTTGGGAAGCTCCTGATCATATCGTCGTGCCCATCGCATCGGGCAGCCAGATCACCCGCGTTGCAAAGGGCTTTCGTGAACTCGAGCGGGTTGGCCTCATCGATGAGAAGAAGGTTCGTATCTCAGGCGCACAAGCAGCGGGTTGCGGACCAGTCGCTGAAGCGTGGATAACCGGCTCAGACCAGGTGAAGCCGGTCAAGCCGCACACGATTGCGAAGTCGCTTGCAATCGGAAATCCGGCCGACGGCACCTATGTGCTCAGCGAGGTGCGTAACTCCGGTGGTGGCATCGCGGCGGTGTGTGACGAAGAAATCATCGAGGGTGTGCGCCTACTCGCACGCACGGAGGGAATCTTTGCTGAAACCGCCGGTGGTGTAACCGTTGCATCGCTCAAGCGACTCGTCGACCAAGGCATCGTGAAAGACACCGAGCGTGTCGTCATCAACATCACCGGTAACGGTTTGAAGACGGCTGATGTTATCGAGCCTTACGTCGGCTTCACCGCAACCATTCCGCCGACGCTCGACGCGGTCAACGAACTCATCGACGCCGACTAGCCCCGAGCGCACGGCGCCGAACGCTTCACCCGCCGTTTCCTGAGTCTTTTCAGCCATGATTCCCGTCGCCTCATGCGTCATCACGGCCGTAAGGACGCATGAAACGCGCCACGGGTGATTGGTTATCAGGTAGTCACGCCACGATGTCGTCCGTTGACCATTGGCCGCGTTCGGATGCTTCCCTTAGCTCCCATGACTTCACTGACGTAGTCGCTCGGTAGTCGCAGTAGACGTCGAACAGCTGAATTTGATCGGAGTCGACTTCGTGCGCGGGTTTGATGTCTGATGTGACGGAAGTTACGAGCGCACCCGGTCTCAGCTTGCATGGGCTGTTCTCATGGCTTCCCTACGAGGTTCGTAGACTTACCGCCAGGTATCGACGGCAAGTCTTCAAACATCGGCCGCATCGGCTCGGAATCGATGATCACGCCGTCCATGTCGAAGATCACAGCCTTCGGATTGCCATTTTCTCAGCGTGGGGTGGCTAGCGGAAGTCGAATTCGCCCTCGCGAACTCCGGCGACGAACGAGTTCCATTCCTCGAGAGTGAAACTCAGCTGAATGTCATCGCCGGCTTTCGAATCCCGCACAAGAATCCCCGCGCTCTTATGCGCGACTTCCACGCACCCACCGCCGCTGCAACGCGATGACCTACGGAACTCGGTGTTGTCTGAACTAGGTATTTCCTGCATCCAGCAAACATGAACAGCGGCGACAGCAGCCCGCAATTGGTTTCGCTTGCAGGTTTCGCGTGAGTAGCCACCTATGAGTCAATGAATGCGTGGCTGTCCGATTCGACGGGTGTCTGTGACTGAACGGGCAGCTCATTCATGATCTTTGACGTAAACGCCCGGGCTTCATCACCCCAGAGAGCGGCGTCGGCCGCGATCGTGAAGTTCCTACCGAATTTGGCGATCTCGCCTTCACGAGCAGTGGCCTGAACTCCGACGAGTGTGTCTAATCGTGCATACCGCGAGTCGTAAAGCATGAAGCCGTCGATCGGCAGGAAACTGAGAGTGCTCTCAAACGGCACGACACCAACGTTGACGTTGTTGAGACTGCTCAAGGAAATGAGCTGTTGGAGCTGCACTTTCATTGCCGGCGGCGAGGTGAAACGGTTTCGGAGGGCGGCTTCGGAGTGGATGATGCGGATTTGTTTTGACCCATCGAACAGGATCGACTGCCTTCGCAAACGGACTAGGGCGCCCGCTGCGGCTTCGGTGGGCGCGTAACCACAACTCAGCAGAACACAACGCGCGTACTCAGCCGTCTGCAGAAATCCGCCGATGACAACGGCTTCCAGTCCATCGATCGTCTTCGAGTCACGTTCGAGTTGCTCTACCTGTTCGTTGATTCTCTCCGCGGACCCGCCAAAGATGCGCTCTCTATGTGTAGAACTCGACTCGATGATTTCGTCGAGCATCGAAACGAGCCGGCGATGTTCTTCGGGAGGGGTGCTGAGCCCCTCACACATCCAATCAATTTCTTGGAATGTCGGCGTCGAAGTCGCTTGCTCGATGCGACTCACACGTGACTGGCTCATGTTCGCAAGCCGAGCGATCTGCAGGGGAGTCTTCCCTGCAGCTGTTCGCAGCTCACGAATACGCTCACCGAACTGCGCTTTTAACGCAGGGATGTCACCCGAGAGCGTTGTTCGGCGTGGTTCCAGGCTTGAAACTGACATCGCTCGAGTATCACATCCGCTTCCAAACGACCGGTACGCGAGTCCGTTTTAGCAGTCTCACCGGGAGAGTGCTAGAAATGATGCCAACTCAGGAGTCCTTTTGGAGGAATTCGTATGTCCAAGTTGATCTCGTTCGACGAAGAAGCCCGTCGCGCACTAGAGGCCGGCATGAATAAGCTCGCCGACGCCGTCTGCGTAACGCTTGGCCCCAAGGGTCGCAACGTTGTTCTCGATAAGAAATGGGGAGCGCCGACCATCACCAATGATGGGGTCTCCATCGCAAAGGAAATCGAGCTCGAAGACCCGTGGGAGCGGGTCGGAGCCGAGCTTGTCAAGGAAGTCGCCAAGAAAACCGACGACGTAGCCGGTGACGGAACGACGACCGCAACTGTTCTCGCCCGCGCAATGGTGCGTGAGGGCCTCAAGAACGTCGCTGCCGGATCCAACCCGATTGCGCTTCGCCGTGGCGTCGACGCAGCCGTCGAAGCTGCCATCACAGCTATTCATGAAATCGCGCGTGACATCGAAACGAAAGAGCAAATTGCTCAGGTCGCTTCGATTTCCGCAGCGGACAACGAAGTTGGTGCCGCAATCGCAGACGCGATGGACAAGGTCGGCAAAGACGGCGTTATCACGGTTGAAGAGAGCCAGACCTTTGGTATGGATCTCGAACTCGTCGAGGGTATGCGTTTCGACAAGGGCTACATCTCGCCGTACTTCGCAACCGATACCGACCGCATGGAGACGGAGCTCGACGACCCGTACATACTGCTTGTGTCGTCGAAGATCACCTCCGTGCGCGACATGCTTCCACTGCTCGAGCAAGTGATGCAGGCGGGCAAGCCGCTCGTCATCATCGCCGAAGACGTCGAAGGCGAAGCTCTTGCAACTCTCGTTGTCAACAAGATTCGTGGCACGTTCAAGAGTGTTGCTGTCAAGGCCCCGGGCTTCGGCGAGCGTCGCAAGGCAATGTTGCAAGACATTGCAGTGCTCACGGGCGGTCAGGTCATCAGCGAAGAAGTCGGCCTCAAGCTTGACACCGTCACTCTTGACCAGCTTGGCCGAGCACGTCGTGTGCAGGTCACGAAGGATGAGACGACGATCATCGAAGGTGCCGGCGCCGAAGACGATGTCAAGGGTCGCGTCACTCAGATTCGTGCCGAGATCGAAAACAGCGACAGCGACTACGACAAAGAGAAGCTGCAAGAGCGTTTGGCGAAGCTTGCCGGCGGTGTTGCAGTCATCAAGGTCGGCGCAGCCACTGAAGTCGAGCTCAAGGAAAAGAAGCACCGCATCGAAGATGCGGTCAGCACAACCAAGGCTGCCGTTGAAGAAGGTGTCGTTCCCGGTGGCGGTGTCGCGTTGCTTCGTGCACAAGAGCGCATCAACCAAGCTGCCGACAAGCTCGAAGGTGACGAAGGAGTCGGTGCGCGCATCGTTGCGCGTGCGGTCGAAGAGCCCCTCAAGCAAATCGCGATCAACGCAGGCATGGAGGGTGGTGTCATTGTCGACCGTGTGCGCAACCTGCCAAACGCAAACGAAGGTCTTAACGCTGCAACCGGCGTTTACGAAGACCTGGTTGCCGCCGGTGTCATCGACGCAGCAAAGGTCACGCGTTCTGCTCTCCAAAACGCGGCATCGATTGCCGGATTGTTCCTCACAACCGAGGCAGTGATTGTCGACAAGCCTGAGCCCCCTAGCGCCGCTGGTGGAATGCCGGGCGGAGGTATGGACGACTACTAGTCCCAGTCGTAATGGGGGCGACCGCTGGTTGCAATCGACTATCTGATCAAGAAAAAGGCGCCCCTTGGGGCGCTTTTTTCATTCTCCCGCCCGCCTTCTTCCCTCCGATTGGCGTCGATGCGGATCTTCCTGCATCGTGGTGCAAGTGATCCAGGGTGGAGACGCGAGTGAACCAGTTAGTTCTGAGCTGGAACGACTCCGCATCGACTTCGAGGGCGGATCTATTGAGGCAGCGCGACCGTTGGTTGATTTGCTCCGCGAAAGACAGCGTCCCATCGCAGCAGCACTGGTACTGAGCGAGGCCTCTTTTCGCGATGCCGGCTTTGTTTTAGAGGCTGCTCGCGCATGGCGCGTGATTGGAGGGCCTCCTGACGTCATCCAGTCTTATTTCCAGAGCGCCGGCCCCGACGGTACAGACGAACTCGAGGATTTCCAAGACGGACAGCCAGACTTCTTGGCATTCAGCGCAATTCTCAGTGCGCGTGAAGGTGACTGGGTAAGCGCGGCAGACGCATTTCGGCGAGCCGGCTTGTTGAACGATCAATTGACGGCGACGATCAACGCCGGGAGTGATGATCCAACCCTTCGTAGCTTCATCAGCAGTCATATGCGCGAGCTCTCAGGCGCAAGAGCGGCTATCGAAAATGATCGGCCGTACGGGCAAATTCTCGCGGCGCGGGCGCTTGAAAAGCTTGGATATGTTCAATATGCGCTCGACCGGTTGCATGAGGCAGAACAGCTCGGTGTTGCGACCTCGCGTGAAGAGTTGGCCCAAATGTATGCGCGCAATGAGCGCTTTTACGAGGCGATCCTCGTATTGAATCGAGAATTGGAAACAACTCCCGACCCGATCACTAATCGCCGAATGTTGGAACTGCGTGGGACTTACTACAACCGCATCGGGGAATTTGGTGCTGCCGCTGCTGATGCTCTGGCCGCGATTGATATTGGCATCGAAGATTCGTTCCCGACCGGCCTGGACGATGTGCAGCTAGAAACGCTTTATTTTCAAGCGTTAATTGCAGGAGGGCGCCGGTCAACGTTCCTCGATTATCTGCATAGTTCCGACCACAAGGAATTGTCGTTCAACGCAGCAATGCGCGCGCAAGAGAATCTCAAGGATCACAGCAACGCTTT
>JBBSGY010000097.1:0-7904 GCA_038253645.1 Acidimicrobiales bacterium | reverse complement strand
CTGAGACGCGTGCTCGTAGCAACAATCCAAGGTGCCTAGAGGCTCTGACGCCAGTCTGAGTAACGGGTTCACTTGACACCAATGTGAAAACGGGTTCTGGGGGCGGCACTTCACTATCGTGTGCCGCAACGCTGACGTGCACAAGTCAGAAAACGTGAGTCACGCGAGTGTTATTTACATCCTTCAAGGTGCCCGAAGGGCATGTGCGTCTGTTTGAGCAACGGCAATTTCCGATGGAAGTATCTCTTCCAACGCGGGCGCACCCACGCATCGATGAGTGGAACCAGAGGCGGCTACCGGCTCGATGTGAGGGCGACCTGCCGGGTTTTCCGTCAGCCGCAACCCCGACGCATAGGCTTCTCTACGTTTCGCTAGGCCTTCTCGGGATAGACCCGAATCGGCGGACAGCGGATCTACAATGCTACTGAGATAGATTGCAGAGACGCCGGTAAGTACGCTCGTGCGGGCGGCTGCTTCGGAAGCGGCAAAACGCAAGCTGCCAAGAACCGACGCTCTTATCGCCATATTCCCAAACGCATTGCTCTTGACGAGGTAGTGAGGATCAGTCGGGAACACAACCGCGTTGGCGAGGGGTGATGTGTAGTGGCCGGGAATCCTAGGTGTCTTGGCGATCAATTCCTCGACCGCTCCGGGGTTCTCGAAATACGGCGAATTGTCGTGCTCTCGGCGGTTAACACGCAGTTGCTGGAACGCCCCGTCCCAGACGCCCGCAGCAGCACTTCTCAGAACCTTGATTTGCGTCTCGTAAGTATCCCGAAGCCGCCGCCCCGCCACTGTGCCCAACACCGGATCGACGCTATTGACCGCGGCCCCGACGACGAACAATACCGAACGGAGGAGGCGAGCCAGGTCCCCTGAAAACTCCGCTCCATTTCCACGTATCGTCGAGGATTCGCCGGATAAGTGCTTGGGGATTCTGAGTCCGCCGGGTGTCGTTCTTGCGCTGACGATTCTTCTTGCAACAGAGCGATACACGAGATGCGTATACACGATGCTAAGAGGTCGCAACATGTCGAAGGCACCTTCGAGGACTCGGCCCGGATGATCGGTGGTACCGCGTTCGGCACGCACGGCACCACAGAATTTCACGAACTCGGAATGCCAAGCTTCCTCGTTGGGCGCACGATCGAGCGCAGAAAGAATGTTTTGAGAAACGCCCACAACGAGGTCGTGTCGCGTTGGTCCGCCGTTGACGTGCATGACCCGTCCAAAGTGATGAATGCCGCCGGCAATTTAGTGCGCTGCTACCTGGACGATGCCTATCATCAATTTTCGATGCGACGTTCCGGTGCCGCCGGTTGATAGCTCTTTGGTGTCGGTCCGAGGTATTCGCAGCGACGTCAACGTTGCTTCCTTGATTAGAATTTACCGGTTTCAGGCCACCGCCAATACGCGGTAGCCATGTTGACTTGAAATTCGGTCGCATTTGTGACCTTGCTCCTGCAACCATTTCTGCAGTGAGTCAGAGCCTAGGTGCTTGTGTACGACGAGATACGCAATTCCGTTCGGAGCAAGTCGCGCAAGCCACGTGGTGAGGAGGTCGTGCAGTTCGGTCTTGCCGACCCGAATCGGCGGGTTGCTGTAGATGAAATCGAACGGCTCGCCTGAATCACCGACGGTGACATTTGTGAGCTTCAGCTTGCGGGCGTTCTTCGCCGTCAGGTCAAGTGCGCGCTGATTGATGTCGATCGCCCACACCGACGCCGCCGGCATCTGAGCGGCAATTCCGCACGCAATGGGGCCGTAACCGCAGCCGAGATCCAGCACTCGGGAACCTGGCGTCGGAAGAGGCGACTTGTCGAGCAGAACCTGCGTGCCACGGTCGATCTGCTCGGCGCTGAAAGTGCCGCTCGCCGTCTCCAATTTCATCGTGTGACCGCCGGGCAGTTTCAAAGTCACATTGTGCGTGACGACCTCTGACTTGGGCGCGGCGGAAAAGTAATGGTCGGCGGACACGGCTACGCAGCCTAAACCGGGCGTTTCAATCACGGGTTCGCCCCGAAACGTGGGTGGGGCGCTCTCCCGGTACGCTGCACCGAATGGACCTGAGGCTTTTCGACACCGCACGTGGAGAGGTGGTCACGGTTGAATTCCGCGACCCTGGCAAGTTCTCCATGTACGTCTGTGGACCGACCGTTTACGACTATCCACACATAGGTCATGGTCGCCTGCTCCTTGTCTACGACGTATTGCGCCGTTACGTGGAGAGCCGGGGTATCGAAGTGCACCACGTGTCGAACATCACAGACATCGAAGACAAGATCATCAACCGGGCGAACGAAGAGGGTCGCAGCCCCGAAGAAGTGACCACCCAATTCGAAGGCGAATGGTACGCAGCGTCCGATGCGCTGGGCGTTTTGCGCCCACATCAAGATCCACACGCAACCGCTTATGTCGACCAGATGATCGAGCTCATCAAGAACCTCATCGACAAGGGTATTGCCTACGAGACCAGCGACACCGTCTACCTAGCTTGCGAGAAGGTTCCGGGCTATGGGCTCCTTGCGCAGCAGTCGCTCGACTCATTACGTAGCGGCGCACGCGTCGAGACCGACGAAGAGAAGCGTTCGTCTATTGACTTCGCGCTTTGGAAAAAAGCAAAGGCCGGACCTAGTTGGAACTCACCCTTTGGTGCGGGACGCCCAGGCTGGCACACCGAGTGTGTAGTGATGAGCCTCGACCTGCTCGGTGATGGTTTTGACGTGCACAGCGGCGGTCAAGACCTGAAGTTCCCGCATCACGAAAACGAACGCGCGCAAGCGGTTGCACTCGGCAAGACGTTTGCGCGCCACTGGGTGCATCACGGTTGGGTCGAAGTCGGCGGCGAAAAGATGTCGAAAAGCCTCAACAATTTTGAGACCCTCACACACCTGCTCGCGCGTACAGATCAGCGGGCGTACCGCATGCTTGTGTTGCGAGCGCACTACCGCTCACCACTCGAAGTAACGCCCGACACGATCGCTGACGCAGAGTCCGCGCTCAAGCGTCTCGACGAATTTGCGCGCCGCTTCGTTGCGCAACAAAAGGAGCCGCCGAATAGCAACCATCTCGATGCATTCAATGCGCGTATGGACAGCGATCTCGACACACCGGGCGCTATAGCCGAAATGTTTTCCGCAGTGCGCGAGGCAAACGCGAACGATGATGTCGAGAAGGCTCGTGCGGTGTTCGCCATGTGCACGGCAATGGGCTTGTCGTTCGAGTTGGGCGACAGCGAAATCGACGATCAGACTGCCGACTTGTTGCGCCGCCGAGACGATGCTCGGGCGTCAAAAGACTGGGCTGCTGCCGACTCACTGCGGAACGATCTTGTCGCTCACGGATGGGTTGTCGAAGACACCCCGTCAGGCACTGCAGTCCACCGGTAGCAGCGGCGACAACCTCTGTCGCGCATATACACGTCGTTTGCGAACACCTTTGCTACGTTTCGCCGCCAGGGATTGCAGTACCGGTTGCAGCTGTATCAACAGCCGGATCCCAAGCAGAATTCAGCGAGTAAGGGGGATCGCCACGGTGGCGACCGGTACCGTTAAGTGGTTCAACTCAGAAAAGGGTTACGGCTTCATTCAACAGGAGAACGGACCCGATGTATTTGTGCATCACACAGCTATCGAGATGGAGGGCTACCGCGCTCTCGAAGAGGGACAAACCGTCTCTTTCGAGATCACGACCGGCCCCAAGGGTCTCCTCGCTGCCGAGGTGCGACCCGTAACGGCAGGCGCTTCGACTTAGCCTTACCTCACCCTCCCCCCCCGCCCACCCCCGGTGACTTGACGAAGCGGTTGAAGTCGTCATCGCGCTTGCACCGAAGTCAGCGTCTTCACCACATCTGGTCACAACGACAAATTGGGTCACAGCGACAAACTGGTCACAAATAAGTACGTTGGTCATCGTGTAGTGAGCCGTGCGTTTACGGTGCATGAGGTGAAGTACACGTCGCTACGGCTGCTCAAGAGCCGCAACTTCGGCCTCCTGTGGTGGTCGAGCTTTATCTCCGAGGCCGGCACGTGGATGCAAACTGTCGCACTGGGTGCGCTTGTCACCGATCTGACGCGCAGTGCTGCATGGGGCGCGGCAGCAGCAGGCGTGCTGTTCTTGCTCAACGGCTTGTGCACGCCGTTTGCCGGCGTGCTTGCCGACCACTACAACAAACGTCACATCTTGGCCGCCGGGGCTGTGGCGCAGGCAATTCTCGCTTCGGTACTCGCAATCGTTTACGTGAGTGGAAACGCGTCGCCGGGTTTTATCCTCGTCAATGTTGCCCTCGAGGGCGTGTTCTTGGCCGTGTCACTACCGGCCCGTGGAGCACTTTTGCCCGATTTGGTCGAGCGCGAACAGTTGGTGCATGCGACCGCGCTTGGCACCGCCTCGTGGAACCTGGGACGCGCTGCAGGCCCGGCATTCGCCGGCGTGATCATCGCGTGGGGCTCGTACACGTGGATCTTCATACTCAACGCGGTCACCTTTGTCATCGTCGCGATCGCAGTTGCGTTGTTGCGATTACGCCCTCACCAACATTCCGTCGATCCCGACGGTCCGCTTACGCGCTTTCGCGCTGGTGTACATGCGGTTCGAACCGAACCCGGCTGCGGGTTGGTGATCATCGTGATCGCGGTGACTGCGCTGATAATTTCTCCGTTCATCGCGCTCATCCCGGCTGTCTCGCAACTTGTATTCCATGGAACTGCGGTCGACACTGCACACTTCGTCATGGCCCAAGGTGTGGGCGCGGCGATCGGGGCGTTCGTTGTCGGGGCGACGACAGCGCGGTTCGGGCACAACAGAGTCATCCGCGCCACCATGGTTCTGCTGGCAACCAGTGAGCTCGCATACGCGCTGGTTCCGGGCAAGGAACTTGCGATCTTTTTGCTGGGTTTCGTCGGTTTCTTTTATTCATGGATGCTGATCTTGCTCAATACGATTGTTCAATTACGCGCCGATCCAAAGTTTCGCGGCCGGGCCATCAGCATCTTTTGGACGTCCCTCAGTCTCTTTTATCCGATCGGTGCGACCGTCCAGGGCCGGCTGGCTGACAGCTTTGGAGTGCGAAGGGTGCTTTCCGGCGGTGCAGGTCTCATGCTTTTGATCGTCGTGGTTGCGATGGGAATCGCCTGGCGTCGATTCGACGTGCTGGCTCCCCGTGCGCCCGCACGGCCGTGGGTCGATCTTGGGTCCTCCATCGACCTCTAGAGGCTACCCTCGCACTTGTGAAAGCACTGCTTGCACTCTTGGTGGCGATTGGCGCGCTCGTGTCTGCTCCGGCGGCCCAAGCGCAGACGGATCGATTTCCATACGACTTTCCGACGGCGCCGACCAACCCGGCTCCAGGCCACCGTTCGTTGCCACTCGGAGTCGAGGTCGACCTGGGCACGGCTCGAGGGAGCGACTCGATCAACCTGTACAACGTCGCGTCCACCGTCGACAAAGACAGTTACTACGACGAACTCGGATCGTCGGTTGCCGACGCGTTCGGTGTTGCACGCTCGAAGCGCACGATCGACACCCACATGTCAGACACAGGCGATAGTTCGACATCGAAGTCCGGCGAGAACAACGACATCACGATCGACCTCGACAGCCGTCTCGCGAAGCGTGAAGGTGACAACTTGCATCTACAGTTCGACGCAGCCGTGCTACGTCGTGTTTCACGCACGTGGGGCTTTGACGGCCTGGAGCTGTACGCCTGCAGCAACCTCCCGTTGACCGATGCTTCGTCGCGAGTTGCAGACTCGATCGAGGGTGGCTGTCACGTTTGGCGGCAGTTGCCGGGATCAACGGGTATTGCTGCCGCGCCATTGATGGTCGATGTGACGGCGCATCCGAAAGTCGCCGACTATTGGCACCTCGTCGGCGCATTTGCACTCGTGAACCTCGGCTTGATGCTCGTATTCGGTGGCATCACACGCCTATTGCGTCGCGGCTTTCTTGCGACGCTTGGCGTCGGCAACCTCATCACGATTGCCGGCTTCGTCCTGCTATCGGCCTTGTCATGGGGACTCGCTGCAGTAATCCTCGCGGTCGTAGGCCGCCCGGTTGACGATTTCGTTTCCGCTCGAGACCTGGGTACCGGTGGGCACATCGTGTCTGTCGCGTTGCCGACATTGTTGTTCGCTCTGCCGTTCCTTGTTTCGGCGATCGTGTTGACGGGTGCGCGGCCGCCGCGGCCGAAGGCCCCCGCAGTTGACGCTGACTCACCATTGGCCGCACAAAGTCCTTACGGCGGTCCACCGGCGTCGCCTGCTTCGCCTCCGGGTGTTCCATCCTGGCTCGGCGCGACACCACCGACACCTGACGCACCCATCGAGCACCCAGCGTCACCGTCGGTAGAACCGCAGCAACCGGCCCAACCTCCGGCTGAGCCTGGCGGCGATGTACCGCCTTCGTGGCACGCCCCCTCTTGATCAGCATTCTCGGCTCCGCAAATACTCCTGGTCTCATTGGCGCATTCGGGGCAGGAGCTCTTTCGTTTCTGTCTCCGTGCGTGCTTCCGCTTGTCCCCGGATACCTTTCGTTGATGTCAGGACTCAGTTACAAAGAAGTCACCGAGTCGACTGAACGCACGCGCTTGTTGTTCTCATCACTGATGTTCGTCGTCGGTTTCTCGGTTGTCTTTGTTGCATATGGCGCTGTTGCAAGTTCGCTCGGATCCCTCGTTTCGCAGCATCGCCTTTGGCTGATGCGCATTTCCGGCGTTCTGGTGATCGTGATGGGACTTGTTGTTTCAGAGGTTATTCAGCCGGCCGCATTGCTGCGCGAGCGCCGCTTCTACGCGAAGCCCGAATCACTCGGCCCTTATGCAGCGCCGGTAATGGGTATGGCATTCGCGTTCGGGTGGACGCCTTGTATCGGCCCGATTCTTGCGTCGGTGCTCGCGCTCGCTGCAGCCCGTGAGACTTTGTCGAGCGGCGTCTTGCTGCTCGTTGCGTACAGCGCAGGTCTCGGTGTGCCGTTTGTGTTGAGCGGACTTGCGCTCGGCAAGTTGCGCACGACATTCGGCTGGTTTCGCCGCCACGGGGTTGCAATCGACAGGACGGCAGGCGGACTACTTGTGATCTTCGGAATCTTGTTGGTCACGAATCAACTGACGCGATTGTCAGCTGCGGTCACACATATGTGGACGTTTCTCGGTCTTGATCGTCTGACACTCGGCTGACGATTAGAATTAGACGAGGGCGAGATACCCGGGAACTTGTTCATGTGGAGTCGATAGATTGATTTTCGCCTCCTGCACTTCGCAGAAACGCTCAAGAAGACACCGCTTCCGAGTCGGGCGGTCCTTGTTCACCGAGGCATTCGCCTATCACTGCGATCCGTCAATAGATGGCGGATACATTCAGGATGATCGAGGCTGCGTATGCGCCCGCCGGCTGGTTGTTCGGGACGGCGACCTTGTAGGTGAGGGTGAATGTCTCGTTGGAGATCGCGGTCCCGGATATGCTCGGGGTGTGGTCGGCGACGATATCGCCCGGTTGCGTAAGCGTCAAACCCGCGTACTTGGTGCCGGCAGCAAAGACATCCCCGGATCCTTGGATTGTTGTGTCGCTGGTTGTATAGCCGAATCCCGTGCCGCTCCAAGTCGTAGGCGCAGTATATGGCGCCGCGTAGAAAGGAACCGTCTGACCTGTTGGAGTGGCCAGCGCCGAGGTGGCGAACTGTCGCACTACATAACCGTTATACGCGTTTAGCGAGGTTGTCACGACGACTGATCTTGTCGTCGATGTGAAGGCGTTCCCGACGTTCAGACCGTCAAACGTGAACGATCCAGGCGCCACCGACACGGTCAGCGTCGGTGCAACCAGCTGACCATTCGAGGTAACCACGGCCGACGTGTTGCCCGCGTTGTCAATCGCTCGAACCGATACGTAGTACATCATCGACGTGCG